>NZ_OZ034965.1:1500000-1800000 GCF_964030805.1 Spiroplasma endosymbiont of Zeiraphera isertana | reverse complement strand
ATGTTGGTATTTAAATTTTCATAAATTGAGGTAATTTTGAATATTGGTAAATCCAATGCCATGATAATGAGTAATAAATTCTTTTAAACTTGATTGTATTTTACTGATATTACTTAAATTTTTATAATTTAATTCTTTATTTTCTTTTGATTTAAATTTCTTGAGAGTACATTTTGTTTGTTTAGCTACTGTATCATATAGTATTTGCATATCACAAACTATAATTGATTTTTCTTCGATAAGCTTAGATGTTAAATTTTCTTGTACTCATTTTTTTGTTAATCTTTTAGTATTTGTTGTTTGAGCATAAATATTTTTATTTTCATCAATTGCCATTTCAATACAACAGTTTAAATCTTTAGCATTTTCTTCAATTCATTTTTTTCTTGGATCATCTGGATTTTTGAAATTTCCTTTGTGAATTTCTTTGATAAAAGTTTCATCAATTTCAATTCTACCTTTTAATTTTGTGAATGGTTTTTGTGTTTTGGCTAATTGTGATGATTTCATAAATTTTTGACGATTAAATCATGCTGATGTTTTTGAAATTTTAGCAAATTGAGAAATAGTATAAGCAGATTGACCTAACAATGACAATCAAATTATTCAATCTCATTGTTCATGAGATAAATGACTTCAATGTAAAAAATGATTTCTTAAAGCATCAAAGCTACTTTTACAATCTTTGCATAAATATTTTTGCTTATTATTCTTAAAACCATTTTTTACACATCAATAAGATTTACAATTTGGACATTGAATTCCTTTTTCTTTAAATTTTTTATCAATTGCATCTAATTTTTCTTTTTTCTCAATTTGTTTAATTCTATTTTTAAAATGTCTAATAATTTTTATAAATTCTTCATCTTTTTTGTTTTTTAAAACATCAATTAATTCATTATTAGTCACAAAAAATCACCCCTGATATAAAAATATTACTTTTAATTTAAAATTAAAAGTAATATCAAGATTTTTTGTGAAAATTAAAAGTTTAGTATATGTAGGTATTGTTATCAATGATAATGTTTGATGTGAAGTGTTAAATATTTCAGGTAATAGAAACGAAATTAGATCAACTATAGTAGCAAAAGCAGTAGTTATTTTAAAAAAAATTTATTAAGTTTTTAAATTTTAAAAAGGAATTATCTTACAGAGTTATTAATATTTTGTAGGGTGATTTTATGGAAATAAATATTAAAGAAAAAGAGCAATTATTAGAAAAGGCCATTAAGCAAATTGAAAAAGAATTTGGCAAAGGTGCTATTATGTTATTAAGTGATAGTAGTATTGGCGATATTGAAGTTATTAGTTCAGGAAGTATATTATTAGATGATATTTTAGGTGTTAAATGTTTTCCAAAAGGTCGTATTATTGAAGTTTATGGACCAGAAAACTACATTAGCATTAATGGCTTTAGCAGAAGTTCAAAAACAAAATGGTAGAATAGCATTTATAGATGCTGAACATGCATTAGATCGTCAATATAGTCAAAAATTAGGTGTTGATATTAGTCGTTTATTAATTACACAACCAGATTCAGGAGAACAAGCATTAGAAATACTAGATATTCTTGTTAAATCAGAAGCTTTAGATATGATTGTTGTTGATTCAGTAGCAGCATTAGTTCAACAAATTGAACTTGATGGTGATATGAATGATCAAACAATTGGTGCTCAAGCGCGATTAATGTCTAAAGCATTACGAAAAATTAGTGGAAGTATCGCAAAAACTAATTGTATTGTTTTATTTATGAATCAAATTCGAGAAAAAGTTGGTATTATATATGGTAATCCTGAAATAACACCCGGAGGAAAAGCATTACGTTTTTATAGTACAATTAGACTAGAAGTACGTAAAGGTGAACAATTAATCAAAAGTAATCAAATAATTGGTCATAAAATAAAAATAAAAGTTGTAAAAAATAAAGTAGCACCACCATTTAAAACAGCAAGTCTTGATTTTTGTTTTGAAGAAGGATTTTCAAAAATTAGTGAAATCATTACAATTGCTGTTGAGAAAGAAGTTATTAATAAATCTGGTGGTTGATACACTTATGAAGATGTAAAATTAGGACAAGGAAAAATAAAAGCAAAAGAAAGTTTAGAAGCAAATACTTTTCTTTTAGAACAAATTAAGGAACGAATCAAGTTTTAAAAATTAATATTTAAAACATGCTAAAATTAATGTAGGATTATTATCCTACTTATTTGTGTGTATATATTAAAGAAGAAAAATATAAAATTTTAATTTTATTTAATTTTTTGAGTGTAAGGATTCTTTTTCTTGTAGGTGTTTTACAGCAAGGAGAGAAATATAAATGGAAAAAAATATGTTAGCTATATTATCAAATATAAGTAGTCAACAGTTTGGAATGTGAGTAGGTATATCAATTTTTCTAGCAATGATAGTAGGGATAATTGCTGGATTTCTAATTAGAAAAATGTATTTAAAAATTAAAGAACAACAAAGTTTTACTAATATTTTAAAGAGAGAAAAAGAATCTCAAAAATTAATTCAATCCTCAAGAGCCGATGCAAAAATTGAAATAAGTAAAATGAAAAAAGATTTGTATTTAGAGATTGAATATCGTAAAGAACAAAATTTAGAATATGAGAAACTTTTAAATAAAAGAGAACGCAAATTAAGTGAACGTGAAGAAATAATTGAAACACAAACACAAAATCTTTATCATCAACGTGAAATTGTAAAAAATGTTAAATTAGAATATCATCAAAAAATTGATCAAATTATTATGGAATTAGAAAAAATTTCTGGTATGAGTCGAAATGAAGCAAAAGATGAATTGTTTAGTAAATTAAAAGAAAAATTATCATTAGAATTTAATAAAATTATTAAAAATCATGAATATAATATTAAACTTCAATCTAAAGAGTTAGCCAATAATATTGTTAGTGAAGCAATAGAACGTTATGCAAGTAATTTTATTGTTGATAAGTCAGTATCATATGTTAAGTTACCTAATGAAGAAATGAAAGGCAGAATTATCGGTAAAGAGGTTAGAAATATTAAATCTTTTGAGTTAACAGCGGGTGTAGATATTATCATTGATGATACGCCAGAAACAATTCAAATTTCTTCGTTTAATCCGATCAGAAGAGAAATTGCAACTAGAGCTTTAGAAGATTTAGTTAAAGATGGAAGAATTCATCCAATTAGAATTGAAGAAATCTTGAGATTTCATGAGCAGGAATTAAATGAAGGTTTTAAAGTTGATGGTAAAAAAATTATTGATGAGTTAAAATTAACTGGTTTTGAACCAGAGTTAGTATCTTATATTGGAAGATTAAAATATCGTACAAGTTATGGGCAAAATGTTTTATTGCATTCCTTTGAAGTTGCCAAACTTGCAGGAGCAATGGCAGCTGAATTGGGTTTAGATGTTAATATTGCAAAACGTGCTGGTTTATTACATGATATTGGTAAAGCTGCTGATTATGAATTAGAAGGTTCACATGTTTATAATGGTGTGATTTTAGCAAAAAAATATGGTGAAAGTGATATTATTATTAATGCTATTCATTCTCATCATGGTGATGTTGCAAAAGATAATGTTTATTCTTCTTTAGTTTCAGCTGCTGATACATTATCAGCAGCTAGACCTGGTTCAAGAAATAATTCATTAGAAGAATTTATAACTAGAATTAAAGAAATTGAAGATTTGTGTAAATCTGTTAAAGGCGTAGAAAAAGCATATGCTGTTCAGGCAGGAAGACAAATTAGAGTTATTGTTGATCCTAAAGTTATTAATAATTTTGATGCTCATATATTAGCAAGAAACTTAAAACAAAAATTAGAACAAATGATTACAATACCAGGCGATATTCATATTACTGTTATTCGTGAAGTAAGAGCAACAGAATTAATTAATTAATTTTTAGAGAACCCTTAGGTTCTCTTTTTAACTTTATAAAATATATAATTTGTTAATTCAAATATTTATTTTTTTATGTTTAATTTATTTTTTCATTATTATTTTAGTGTTAAAATAATATAGTCTTAAAAATAGAGGAGAATATAAATATGAGTTTTGCTGACATTATGTCAAAAAAAGTACAAAAAACATTAGAAAAAAATTTAAGTAAAAAAACTTTAACCATGGAAAATATGGAAGCAACAATTAAAGAATTCAGATTAATTTTGTTAGAGGCTGACGTTAATTTTAGAGTAGTTAAAACTTTAACTAATGAAATTATTAATAAAGCAAAAGGTGAATTTATTAAAGAAGGCTTAGATCAAAAAGAAATGTTAATTAAAATTATTCATGATGAATTAACAAAGATTATGGGTACTAAGAATTTTGAATTAGATTTATCTACTAATCCCACTGTTATTATGATAGTTGGTTTACAAGGTTCTGGTAAAACAACAACAATATCTAAACTAGCAAAGTTGTTAACAGATAAATATCAAAAAACATGTTTACTAGTTGCAGGAGATATTTATCGTCCAGCTGCTGTTGAACAATTAAAAGTTTTAGGAAAACAATTGAATATTGAAGTTTTTTCCCAAAAAAATGAAACTCCTACTAATATTGTTAAAAATGCTCAAATATATGCTAATAAAAATAAGTTTGATGTAATATTAATTGATACAGCTGGAAGATTACACATTGATGAAAAATTAATGCAAGAACTAGCAGAAATAAGAAAAATTACTTCACCAAAAGAAGTTTTACTTGTTTGTGATGGTATGGCAGGACAAGATATAATTAATGTTGCTATTGAGTTTAATAATACTATTCCTATTACTGGAAGTATAATCACTAAATTAGATGGTACCGCTAAGGGTGGTTCAGCTCTTTCAATTTCTTATTTAACAAAGATTCCTGTTAAGTTCTTAGGAATGGGTGAAAAGGTAACTGATTTAGAAGTTTTTTATCCAGAAAGAATGGCAGAACGTATTTTAGGAATGGGTGATCTTACTACATTAATGGAGAAGGCCGAAAGTATAGTTTCAACTCGTGATTTTGAAGAAACTATGAATAGAATGATGTTGGGTCAATTTGATTTGAATGACCTTGTTAATCAAATGAAGCAAATTCAAAAAATGGGTAAATTGGGCTCACTTGTAAAAATGATTCCTGGTATGTCTGCTAAAATTAGTGATGCTAAAATTAGTGATGCTGAAACTGATTTAAAAATAGCAGAATATATTATTGCTTCAACAACTGCTCAAGAACGTGAAAAGCCACAAATTTTACGTTATCCAACTAGAAAAGCAAGAGTATTAAAAGGCTCAGGTCGTTCAGAAAAAGAATTAAATAAAGTGCTAAACCAATTTGAAAAAACTAAAAAAGTTATGGATCAAATTGCTGGTCAGATTAAAAAAGGAGAAATGCCAAATATTCCAGGATTAGATAAGTTAATAAAAAGTTAGAAAAATAAAAAAAATTTGTTATTTTTTGTTAATTTGTTAAAATTTATTTAACTCAAGAAATGTATAAAACTTTGATTTCTTGAGTTTTTATAGATATTATTTTATTAAAATTTTTTTAAATTTTCTTCTTTGTTTTTAAAAATTTAATTTATTTTTTAAAGTAAAACTAGATTTTAAAAAGAAAATAGTGTTTAAATAGCGGGTTATTTTAAATTAAAAATATAGCAAAAATTTATTTTTTCTTTTTCAGTTGCTTAATAATATTTAGGGAACAAGATAACTTGGAATTGTGTTTAGTAAACAAATTAAATTCAGTTAGGAGACAATGATTATGAAAGATACGTATACATCTGTTCGATTAGCTCAAAAGCCACAAAATTCTTTTGCTTGCTATCGATGTGGTAGAGTAATTTTGATAGCTGATTACTTAGAAGGAATAAATATTCAAGTTAATTGCAGTCGTTGTGGCTTTAAGAAGCGTGTTAATAGTATAAAGATAGAGAAAATAAACAGTAAACCAAATTCAGCGCTAAATTCTAATGAAATTTCAAAAGAAAAGATAAATGAAATTTTTAATTCCTAAAACTATTAAATTTGTAAAATTACAAATTTGGAGAAGTGTTGGTTTAATTGATTTATTAATTATTTTAATGGTAGTTGGATTTGCTTCAATTATTATTTTATTGTTGCAAATTGATATTATTTTTAAAATATTAGCTGTTATTTTAGTTGGTTGTGCTACTATTCCGCTTACTTTTTGTTGACAGCCAAGAAAAAAAGGATGAGAAATTATTTTATTATGATTTAAATTTCATAGTAAAAATCGTTATTATAAATCTGAAAAAAATTCACAAATATTAGTACCATTTAAAAAAATTATTAGTAAGAATGTGATGCAATTGAATGTGAAAAATACAAATTATACTAGAGCTTTATTATTGGAGGGTTTTAATATTACATTATTATCTAATGAAGAAGCCTCAAATAAAATTAAAGATTTAGCTGCAGCTTTTAAAATTATTAATATTTCTATGTCTTTAATAAAGATTGATATGCCTTTAGATATAACTGTGCAAACTAATTTTTATAAAGAACAACTCGAAAAAATTGATTTAGAAAATATTAGTGAAAAAGCAAAATTAGCAAGAAAATTTCAAATGATATCAGCAATTAATGCTAATAATGAAATTCAAAATCAAAATGAAATGACGCAACCATTTTTTTACTTATTTTTTTATTCATCAAATCAAGAAAAATTAAAAGAAGAAGTAAATGCTTTTAAAAATTATATCAGTCGTAGTGGTGTTAAAGCTAGTGATATTAATTGTTTTGAAATGATGGTTGTTTATAGTAAATTAATAAATTCTAATGAAAATGCTTCGTTAGAAGAAATGTTTACTACAAAAAAAGAAGAAACTGTTAAAAGTAAAGATTTAACTAATGATTTAGCGATTAAAGAATTATTAGTTCATAAGAATAATTTAGAATTTGCTAATTGTTTTCAAACTGTTTATAACATATATGATTATCCATTTGAAGTTTCAGCAGTCTGATTAGCAAATTTAGTAAATATTCCGAATACTAGTTTAATCTTTACTTTTAATAGTATCAGTGAAGAAAGTGCTAAAAAACAATTGAATAAAGCTATGCAAAATTTAGCAACTTTAAATTTTATGACAAAATCATTATCAGAACGAAGAGATTATGATTATCATTATCAATCATTAAATGAATTATTAGATCAAATTGCTGGTGGTGGTGAAAAAATATTTAATACTAATATGTATTTATTAATTAATGGTGCTGATCGTAAGCAACTTAAGCAAAATATTAGTACTGCCGAATACGAAATAAAAAACAATAATATGAAGTTTGATAAATTATATTATCGTCAATTAGAAGCTTTTTTATCAGTAATGCCAGATAGTGCTGATTGATTTAAAGAAACAGGTCACGAAATGCCATGTTTAACAATAGGTGCTAGTTTTCCTTTTTTAAATCAAGAATTAAATGATAAACAAGGACTGTTTCTTGGATTTAATGAAAGTGGTAATAAAGTATTTTTTGATCAAAGAACTAAAAGTAGTACTCGTAAAAATCATAATCAATTAATTATTGGTACTAGTGGTTCGGGAAAATCTTATACTTCTAAAAAAGAAGTAAATTATCAAATTATGCTTGGTCATAAAGTAATTGTTATTGATCCTGAACGTGAATATCGCGATTTATGTAATTATCATGATGGAAGTTGAATTGATGTTGGTGACGGTTCTTCTGGTAATATTAATCCATTTCAAATTACATTGGCACTGAGTGATGATAATACTAATGATAATAATACTCGTGATATTTTAGCACCACATATGCAATTCTTAGAACAATTTTTAAACGTTGCTACTGGTGGATTAACGAGAAATGAATCAAGTTTATTAATGATTTATGTAAATTTAATGTATGAAAAATTTGGTATTACTTCTCGAACAAAAATTCATTTATTAAAACCAAATCAATTTCCAATTTTTCAAGATTTATATGATATTATTGAATCTGATATGGTTAAAGAAGAAGAGATTAGAAGTAAAAATGAATTAAAAAATTTACTAATTATATTATCAAGATTTGCAACTGGTGGTACTGATGCTAATTTATGAAATGCTCATACTAATATTAATAGCAGTAGTTTATTACAAGTTTATGATTTATATACTTTAACGCAATCAGGGAATAAACGTTTAGTTAACGCTCAAATGTTTTTAATTTTGAAATATATTGAAAATGAAGTACGAAAAAATAAAAATGATAATGAAATTAATAATAAACAACAATGAATTTCAATTACTATTGATGAAGCCCATTTACTTATTGATAAAGAATTTCCAGCAGCATTATTATTTATGTATCAAATTGTTAAGAGAATTCGTAAGTATACAGGTATGATAAATATTATTACACAAAATATTAACGATTTTCTTGGTTCTGAAGAAATTAAAAAATATACTACTGCTATTATTAACTCAAGTCAATATTTAAAAGTATTAAATTTACAACCTCATGATTTAGCGGCATTAAATGAATTGTATTCTTCATATGGTGGCATTTCTGCTAATGAAACTGATTTTATTGCTCGTGCTAAAGTTGGTGAATGTCTTTTTGCTATTTCTAGTTTATATCGTATGTGTTTAAATATTAATGTTAGTGATGCTGAAACACAAGCAATTAAAAATATAAAAAATAACGAAATTGAAAATTAGTATATTTTTATACATTATCGATTTCATCAATAATTGTTAATTTATTTTAAATTAAATATAAAGATACTTTCATATTAATAAAACTTATAAGTTTTATTAATATGATTTTATTTAAATAAAAAATTTCCTGAGTTGTAAATATAAATGGGACAGTTTTTTAAAATAATTGTATTAAATCTATTGGTCTTTTATAAGAGAGCGATTTTCTGGGTGTAGAATTAATTTGAAATGCTATAAAATTTAAATCTTTTTGTTTATATGAAGATAGATCTGTAGATTTTGGTAAATATCTTCTTAAAATACCATTATTATTTTCATTTAAACCCCTTTGGCAAGGTTTACCAGGATCTGCAAAATAAATTTTGACATTACAAATTTTTTCGATTAATCTTCATTTACTAAATTCTTTACCACGATCAAAAGTAATGGTTTTAACTGTTCCTTTTTGTCACTTTGAAATAAATTTTATTATACTTTTCGTAATATTTTCTGATTTATGATTTTTAGTTACTAAAGGAATTGTGGTTTTTGATCATATATCAGCCAAAGTAATAATAGAACTTTTATGATCTTTGCCAATGATAGTATCACCTTCTAAATGACCAAATTCTTGTATATTTTTAATATTAGGAATGATTAAATTTCTTTCATGAATAGACTTACAATTATTAATTTTGCCCCTAGTTTCTTTTTGTTTGTGAGATTTATTTTTGCCTTTTCTCAATAAGTTATTTTCATCAAAACCCATTCGATTTGTTTTAAACATGTTATATAAAGTTTTTGTTGAAATACTTTTTATTTTATTTTCCTTTAAAAAGTTAGCAATTATATCAAGAGCATACTTTTTAGTAATTAACAAATGATTAATACTATTAATTTCTGTTAAAGTTAAAATTATTAATTTTCTGCCTGCATTTTGTTTATTTTTTTGAAATTGATTCAATATTTCTAATGGCAATAAGTTTTTATTTAATAATCTACAAACTCTATGTACAGTTGATTTACTATAATCAACAATTTTTGCTATTTTACGAATCGAAAATCCATAATTTTTATATTAGACTTGGTGCAAAACCTTTAATTTTAACAATTTAACGATTATTATTAATATTAAAGGTGATAGTTATTATGTTGAAAAAATATAAAGATGATCAAGAATTTTATAGTTTAGTCGGCATGAAGCCACAAACATTTTATAAAATGCTTGAAATTTTAAAAATTGCTGAGTCTAAACAAAAATATTATGGTGGTAGAAAAAATAAAATTGTAATTGAAGAGCGTTTATTAATGACTTTAGAATATTGAAAAGACTATATTAGTTATAGAGTTATTGCAAAAAGATATAATATTAGTCATACTAGTTGCATTCGTAATATTTTTTGAATTGAAAATATTTTAATAAAAAGCGGAATTTTTAATTTACCTGGAAAAAAAGATTTAACAAAAAATAAAGGTACTAATAATAATTTGTTAGCTATTGATGCTACTGAAACTCCAATTGAAAGAATTAAAAAAGGAAATTATCCCCACATGTACTAGTGTGGAGGAAAAAATGAATTGAAATGAATTCAATAGCATATTTCAAACTGAAAACGATTTTTTGAAATATATAGCGAAGTTGAAAATAATGAAATGCATCAGGTGTGCTTCTTCTAGTTTGAATACTTCTGATTTGAGAAGAATACGATGTTTGAACTGTAACCAAACATTTAGTATTCTTTATGGAACCATTTTTTATAAGTCACAGACCCAAATGACATCTTGGTTTTATCTCATCTTTAGATGCATAAACACAAAGCATGGCATACCAGCAACCGATGTTGCAAGGGAATTGGGTGTGACCTATAAAACAGCTTGAAGAATGTGTCATGAAATCAGGACTAGAATTGGAAATCAAGATGCGGGTTTCATTGTTGATGGCACAGCACAGATGGATGAAATGTATCTTTCGCATTTAGGTTTTAAAAAACAAGGAAGATCCTTGTTGAATAAAACTTTGATTGTTGGAGTTTATGAGAAAACCAGCAACAAACTAATCGTGAATGTGCTGAAAAATGCAGATGAAAAAAACCTTTTAAGATTTGCATTGAAACACATTTTTACTGAGTGCTGTCTATTTACGGATTCTTGGAAGGGATATGTAAGTTTCAAAAACTTCTATCCCAAACATGAAATCGTAAATCATGAAGTTGGGTATGTGTCACCAACAGGTGTAAACACAAACCAGATTGAATCAGCATGAAAGCACATCCGACGAACTTTCCGAACACACATAAGAGTTTCAAAACACAATATTCATTTATATGCAAAAGAATCAGCATATAAATTCAATAACATACCGAGTTTTGAAACTGTAATTTTGTGTTTGATTTAAATACATGCAGGGATAATTTCCTAGGTAGGCTTTTATCTTTTAATTTTCACAAAAAATCTTGATATTACTTTTAATTTTAAATTAAAAGTAATATTTTTATATCAGGGGTGATTTTTTGTGACTAATAATGAATTAATTGATGTTTTAAAAAACAAAAAAGATGAAGAATTTATAAAAATTATTAGACATTTTAAAAATAGAATTAAACAAATTGAGAAAAAAGAAAAATTAGATGCAATTGATAAAAAATTTAAAGAAAAAGGAATTCAATGTCCGAATTGTAAATCTTATTGATGTGTAAAAAATGGTTTTAAGAATAATAAGCAAAAATATTTATGCAAAGATTGTAAAAGTAGCTTTGATGCTTTAAGAAATCATTTTTTACATTGAAGTCATTTATCTCATGAACAATGAGATTGAATAATTTGATTGTCATTGTTAGGTCAATCCGCTTATACTATTTCTCAATTTGCTAAAATTTCAAAAACATCAGCATGATTTAATCGTCAAAAATTTATGAAATCATCACAATTAGCAAAAACACAAAAACCATTCACAAAATTAAAAGGTAGAATTGAAATTGATGAAACTTTTATCAAAGAAATTCATAAAGGAAATTTCAAAAATCCAGATGATCCAAGAAAAAAATGAATTGAAGAAAATGCTAAAGATTTAAACTGTTGTATTGAAATGGCAATTGATGAAAATAAAAATATTTATGCTCAAACAACAAATACTAAAAGATTAACAAAAAAATGAGTACAAGAAAATTTAACATCTAAGCTTATCGAAGAAAAATCAATTATAGTTTGTGATATGCAAATACTATATGATACAGTAGCTAAACAAACCAAATGTACTCTCAAGAAATTTAAATCAAAAGAAAATAAAGAATTAAATTATAAAAATTTAAGTAATATCAGTAAAATACAATCAAGTTTAAAAGAATTTATTACTCATTATCATGGCATTGGATTTACCAATATTCAAAATTACCTCAATTTATGAAAATTTAAATACCAACATTATAAAATATCACCTTATGCAAAATCTGAAGCATTATATTTCAGTTTGTAAAAAAAATAAATCCCAAAATTAAATAAAATCAAATTTTAGGCCAGGTTGATGATTTTTTTTATTTCATCAAGAGTTTTTTTGAAAATTAAAACTTTTATCTCCATTTATGTGATAAAATTTAAAAATAGTACATAAAGGGATAAAAGCCTTAAAAAAAACTAAAATTACTTTTTTCAGGTAAAAAGAAACATCATTCTCTCAAATCCCAAATAATTATTGATATTTCCAATGGAAAAATTATTTCAACTGCTTTTTGTTTTGGAAGCATTCATGATTTTAAATTGCTTCTAAAATCTAAAACTTTTATTCATCCAGAAAAACAAGTTTTTGTTGATTCAGGTTATCAAGGTATACAAAATATTCATAAAAATACATTTTTGCCATTTAAAAAAAGTAAATACAATCAATTAACACCAATTCAAAAAGAATACAATAAAACTTTAAGTAAAATTAGAATTAAAATTGAACACGTATTTGCTAAACTAAAACGTTTTAAAATTTTAAGTTTAAAATATCGCAATAAAATACGAAGATTTGCATTAAGATTTAATTTAATAGCAGGAATATATAATTTTGAATTACCTTAGTTTTGCACCAAGTCTATTCTTTTATTGCTATTATTGATTCAATACTCAGATACTTATACATTGCGCTAATTCCTTTCTTTTCTTAATTATAGAACTAACACAATTTAATTTTTATATAAGTGTCCTTTTTAATTTTACAATTAAAGAAACAATAAAAAATAAGTTGATAAAATTGAAAATTTTTATTTACTTTATTTTAAAACCAACTATAATTAAAGTGTATCAACATTATTTATAACATATGAATTTGACTGTAAGTCCTAATTTATCTCTTTAAGGAGTAAAATAGGGCTTATTATATTATTAGATAAATTCATGCTTTATAAACGATTTTGATTAGTAAATAATTTTATTTTTTTTATTATTTAAGGAGGAAAAACTTATGATTTTTAATTATCTATCAGATGGACCTGATATAAATAAAATCATTGATGTAGCAAAACCTTATGTTTCGGCAGTTGCAGGATTGCTAATTGCTGCTTTAATTGCATTTAGTGTTTTTAAAATAATTATATTGGCAAAAGATTTAGCGGCTGCTGGTGATGATCCACAACGTAGAAGTGAGATTAAAAAAGCGTTTATGTATACATTAATTGCACCAATTATTGGCATTACTGCATCAGCAATAATAATTGCTCTTGTGCAAGCTTTTGGTGGTAATCCAAATATTCTTCCTAGCTAACTAAAGAAAGTTATATATTAACTTAATATTAAGTTATGAAGAGAAAAGAGATGAAAATATGGATTGACTAACAGATATTATACTAGGAGCTTTATTATTTATACCTTGACTTATTTTCATTCAAGGACCATTATATTTAATTGATATTTTATTGAGATCACCTAATCATGGTCATGGCGGCATATTTGATTATTTAACAACTGATGCGATAACTAATTTAGTTTTTGGAGATTTTACTAAAGATCCACTTAATAGTAAAAATTTACCAGTATTTTTTTCAGCATTAGCAATTGTTTCAATTGGCGTAATACTTATTATGTTTATTATGCAATTAATTATTATTCAATTTACTGAAACACATACAATTAGAGAAAAATTAGGTAAAGCTATAAAAAATACATTTTTAGCTTTTTTAGTAATTGTTTTCATTCCATTTTTTATGAGTACTATAAATTATTTAATAACAGGATTATTGGCGGTTTTACAAATTACAGCTTTAGGAAAAAATGCTAGTTTAGCTGATTTATTATGAGGTATTGGTGCTCCGGATGCTAATGCTGCTCAGCATGATCCTGGTGTTTATTCAATGCCACCTATTTCTCAATTAAAACATTGAAATTTTATTCTTGAAATTATCGCGGTGTGATTTACTTTATATGTATTATTTGTTGCATCAATGACGTTGGTTGAAAGAATTATTGATTTATTACTTTTATTTTCAATATCACCAATTGTTGCTTCTATGATGCCTGTTGATCAAGGAAAAAGATTGGGTGTTTGAAAAGAAATGGTAATAGGTAAGTTTATTATTGGTCCAGGCACGATGTTACCTATTTATATCTTTCTTCAAATATTACCAAAGGCAATATTAGATATTACTAATAATACTAATTTTAGTTGACTTGAAAAACAAGTTTTATATACGTTATTTTGTACAGCCGGTGCTATTAGTTGTTTAAGAACTCAAAAAATTATTAATCACTTAGTAACACAAAACTTAGGTGTACAAAGTGCTATTGATTCTAATGGAGCAGATATTGCTGGAAATATTATGGGTAAAGCTCGGACTTTCGCTATCCTTGCAGCAGGTGGTGCTGGTGCATTAAAACTTGGGAAACAAATTGCATTTGGTGGTGCTAAAGATGGAAGAAATCCTGATGGTAGTCAAAAGAAAGCAAATGGACTATTAAAAAATGGTATCACAGGTTATTTAGGTAAAGGTACTAAAGGAGTTGCTAAAGGAATTGGTAAATTTCAAAATTCTCATGATCAAGGTACTAAATGACAAGATACAAAAAATAATTTAAAAAGTCCTTTTGTTGGATTAAATAATATGGCTAAGGGTGCTTTTGTTGAACCTTTTGTAAATTTAAATAACACTAGAAATAGTGCAAGAAGAGGAGATCCTGATGAATAAAAAAGTAAAATATTAAAATCTTGGAGAAATAATCATGAAATTTAAAAAAACAAAAAATGAATTTAAAAAGAAAAAAAGTTATCGTTGAAGACGTAATGTAACTATTGGTGTTTTATTATTAATAATATCAGGTATTGCTGGTGTTATTTCCCAATATGGGTAAAATATAAATTATTATAAAATATATAAAAAATAAAGGAACATAAAAATGAAATTTATTCGTCAAAAAAAATGAGTACTACCAGCAGTAATTATAATTGTTATACCCCTTTTAGTATTAATAAATACTTTATTAGTTTATGCTTTAGTCTTTGTTCGTAACATGTTTTCTCATAGTGGAGATAATCAACAATCATTTACACTTAAATTTTTAATACAGGATGTTATTAATTATTGATTAATATTTTTAATTCTATTTCTTATTGAATTTTCAGTTTTATTATCTTACTTTATGATTCATAAATATAAAATTTATCGTGAAACTCATAATAAAAGTCGCTTTTTACGTGATTCAAAAAATAAAGTGTATGGATCTGCTGCTTGATTAACACCCACTGAAATTGCTAATACTTTTCCTTTATCAAAAACTGTTGAAAATGATTATGGTATTGTTGTTCAAACAACAAAGACTAAAATTGGTGGTGTCCAATTTAATATTAAGTCTGATGCTCATAATATTGTAATCGGGGGAACAGGAAGTGGTAAAACTCAAAAATTAGTTATTCCAACTATATATTTAAATGCCCAATCGAAAATTAAACCATCAATGGTTATTACTGACCCAAAAGGAGAATTATTTCAAAATCATTCTAAAATATTAAAAGATAATGGTTACTATGTTTATGTTATTAATTTACGTGATACATCAGTATCTAATTCATGAAATCCTTTTGTTAAAGTATATGATTTTTATGTAGAATCAATGCGTTTAAAAAAAGAAAATAATCCTTTAAATGAATCAATTACTTATGAATCAATGGCATTATCATGAATTAATGATATTGTTGAAGCTTTATTTCCTGAATCAGATCCAAAACAAAAATTTTGAAATCAATCAGCGATGCAAGTTGTCAAATCAATTATGTTATTTATGTTAGAACAACTTGAAGATCAACCTGATGTTCCTTTAAAATACTTTAGTATGTCAAATGCTGCTATTGTTGCTACTAATCGTCAACGATATGTTGAAATTCTAAAAAAAATGCCAACTCATAGTTTAGCTCGTCAAATTGGTTTAGGTGCATTAGAAGGTGCTGAAGAAACTGCGGGATCAATTAGTCAAATGGTTGCTAATGGATTACGTTTATTTACCGATCCAGTGACGCGAAATATTAGTTGTAGTAATGATATAAATTTAGATGAAATTGTAAAAAAACCAAGTGCTGTTTTCTTAGTTGTTCCTGATGAAAGTAATGAACGTAATGCTTTTGTATCAATGTTTATTGCACAGTTATATAAAAATACAATTCGTTATGCAAGTACTTTACCTGATATTAAATTACCACGTCCTTTATACTTTTTATTTGATGAGTTTGGTAATATACCAACGATTGCTAGTATGGCACAAATGATTACTGTTGCACGAAGTCGTAATATTTTTTTCATGATGATTATGCAAGATTTACAACAATTAACACAAAAATATGGTAAAGAAACAGCAGAAACTATTTTTAATAACTGTATTTTGCATACTTTTTTGCAAACTATGGATTTACAAACCGCTAATAAATATTCAGATATGTTCGGTGAAAAAACAATTATTAATTATAGCCATTCTGGTAATAAAAATAAAAAAGCTGATAATATTAATTCATCATTACAAGGTAAAAAATTAATTACAGGTAGTGAGTTAATGAAATTAGATTTTGATACTGCTGTTATTTTTTTAGCAAAACATAATCCAGCAAAAACACGTTTAATTCCATTTTATGAATGAGGAAGTAAACCGGCAGGACAAGCAACTGTTACAAATGCTTCACGTTTAATTGATTTTAATAAAGATTATTATTTAAGTTATATTGGTTTATTCTATTATATTGAGAAAAGAAAAAATCCACAAGCTGCTGCCGAAAGAGAAAAATCAGAAAAATAAAAAACAAACAATAGTTAAGAAATTGTATATAATAGAATATTTATTTTAATATATAAATGTATATTATTGATAGATATAGAAAATAACGATATACTTATTTCATGAATAGATCAAAAATATAAGTTTTACTTTTTATAAATTATGCTAAAAAAGGTAAGTACATAATAATATTAAATATTATAAATAAACTTATATGCAAGGATTTTAAATATGAATGTTCCCAATATTATTTCTTTAATAAGATTAATATTAGTCCCAATTATTGTTAGTTTGATGATTATCGGTCCAATAGATAATGATAATTTTTATCATCTTTGAATAACAAGTATTAATATTAATAGTTATAGTTTACCGATTAGTTGGTTAATAGCAGCAATTTTATTTATTATTGCTGCCATTAGTGATTTTATTGATGGATGATGAGCAAGAAAATTTAATCAGGTAACAACTTTTGGTAAATTTTTTGATTCAATTGCAGATAAACTTTTAACTAATGGTGTTTTAATTGTAATGGCATGTGCTACTATAATTCCCGTTTGAATGGTAATTATTTTGGTATTACGTGATTTTATTATTGATGTAGTTCGTCAAATTTTGGCTACTAAAGGTACAGTAATGGCTGCTGATAAATATGGTAGAATAAAGGCAGCATTACAAATGTTAGGAATTACAATTTTATTTTTTATTAATTGACGATTTTTAAATGGTAGTGTTAATGGTCATAGTAATAATGATCAATATGGTTTAATTAATCAATTAGTAATGATACCAATGTACGTTGCTACAGTATTAAGTATTTTTAGTGCTTATAATTATATTAGTTCAAATAGTAAAAAATTGTTTAATATCTAAAAATAAAAGGAGTATTAATATAAATGATAAATAAAGTAATTGTTTTGAATCAGTGAGCAGTAGTTACAGGAGCGTCTAAAGGATTGGGATATTATTACTGTCAAGCATTATTAGCACAAGGTTATCACGTATTAGGGGTATCACGTGATAGTAAAAAAATATTAGAATTAGCAGATAAGTATCCACACTTACAAGTTAAAAATTATGATTTAGATTTATCTGATTTAAAAAATATTTATAAATTATTTGATTTATCAAAAGAATTAAATGTAACAGTAGTTATTAATAATGCTGGTTATGGTGTTTGAGGAACATTTGCAGATAGTATGTTAGAACAAGAATTAAATATGATTAATTTAAATATTTCTTGTTTACATATTTTAACAAAGTTATTTGTTCAACGTTTTAGTAAAAATAATTATGGTCGTGTTATTAATATTGGAAGTATGGCAGCTTTTAGTCCAGGTCCTGTTTTTGCTAGTTATTATGCTTCTAAATCATATGTTTGAAGTTTAGGTGTTGCAGTTAATTATGAATTAAAAAGAGCAAAAAGTAAAGTAAGAGTAATTACAATTTGTCCAGGTCCATTAAAAACTGAATTTTGAAATCGTAGTAGTAATGGTAAAGGAAATAAAGCACATTATAGTTCATTATTACCAGTTTTAGATACCGAAACTTATGCTAAAAAGTCTTTACAAACAGCCTTAAAAACAAAAAGAAAAAGTTTTATTATTACAGGAATTTCTAATAAAATTACAAGAACTATTATTAGAATATTACCTTTAAAAACAGTACTTAAGTTAGTATATAATTATCAAAAAAATCGCTAATAATGAATTTCATTTTTTATTTTAATCGTAAAAATTATTAAAAAAAACATTTATTTATTATAAATGTTTTTTTATTGTTTTCTTTAAAAGAAAGGTTTATGATGTATCCAACTTCTTAAGATTTTAAGAAGTTATTAAAAAAGAGGTGTTATTTATGAAAAAATATTTATCAATGTTAACAACAATAGCATTATCAGCAGCATCAATATTTTCAACTTCTTCGATATTAAATTAATATGTAAAAAAATACAATTTAATAAATGTTGATAATTTACATGATGTAATACAACCAATTGATATTGTTGAATACCCTATTTTTGCTGATAATAGAGAAACTACAGTTAAAACTTTTGAAAAAAATGTTATTGTTCTTTTAGTGATCCTTAAAAATTAAAATATATAGAATTAACTGATATAAAAAGTCATGTCGATTTTCATATAAATGGAAAAGATTATTATTATAATGATCAAAGTAAGAATTTAGTTATTAGACTTGGTGCAAAACTAAGGTAATTAAAAATTATATATTCCTGCTATTAAATTAAATCTTAATGCAAATCTTCGTATTTTATTGCGATATTTTAAACTTAAAATTTTAAAACGTTTTAGTTTAGCAAATACGTGTTTAATTTTAATTCTAATTTTACTTAAAGTTTTATTGTATTCTTTTTGAATTGGTGTTAATTGATTGTATTTACTTTTTTTAAATGGCAAAAATGTATTTTTATGAATATTTTGTATACCTTGATAACCTGAATCAACAAAAACTTGTTTTTCTGGATGAATAAAAGTTTTAGATTTTAGAAGCAATTTAAAATCATGAATGCTTCCAAAACAAAAAGCAGTTGAAATAATTTTTCCATTGGAAATATCAATAATTATTTGGGATTTGAGAGAATGATGTTTCTTTTTACCTGAAAAAAGTAATTTTAGTTTTTTTTAATTCTTTCAATTGGAGTTTCAGTAGCATCAATAGCTAACAAATTATTATTAGTACCTTTATTTTTTGTTAAATCTTTTTTTCCAGGTAAATTAAAAATTCCGCTTTTTATTAAAATATTTTCAATTCAAAAAATATTACGAATGCAACTAGTATGACTAATATTATATATTTTTGCAATAACTCTATAACTACTATAGTCTTTTCAATATTCTAAAGTCATTAATAAACGCTCCTCAATTACAATTTTATTTTTTCTACCACCATAATATTTTTGTTTAGACTCAGCAATTTTTAAAATTTCAAGAATTTTATAAAATGTTTGTGGCTTTATGCCGACTAAACTATAAAATTCTTGATCATCTTTATATTTTTTCAACATAATAACTATCACCTTTAATATTAATAATAATCGTTAAATTGTTAAAATTAAAGGTTTTGCACCAAGTCTATTGTATCTAGTGATACAAAGTTTATTGATAATAGTATTTCACATGAAGGAAATATGAATAAAGTTCAGCAAACAGTTAGTTACGATTATGATTGAAATCAAAAAGCATTTATTTTTAAATTTGTTAGTGTTGAATCGGTTACAGCAAATAATGAAAAAGATACTCAGTTTGTGAGAGGTTATTTTACTACTAGTTTAAAGTTAAATTTGCATGAATTTTAATTTATAGTTTAAAATATTATTTTTTTAACTTAATTAGAAAAATTATATTATAAAAGTAGTATTTAAGTACTGCTTTTATTTATTTTTTTGTTTTTTAAAATAAAATAATTATAATAAAATAAATAATATTTATATTATAAAATTAATTAAAGCATTAATAATAATTTAATAATAACTTTAATTGTAAAATTAAAAAGGACACTTATATAAAAATTAAATTGTGTTAGTTCTATAATTAAGAAAAGAAAGGAATTAGCGCAATGTATAAGTATCTGAGTATTGAATCAATAATAGCAATAAAAGAATATAAAAATTATGGATTTTCGATTCGTAAAATAGCAAAAATTGTTGATTATAGTAAATCAACCGTACATAGAGTTTGTAGATTATTAAATAAAAACTTATTGCCATTAGAAATATTGAATCAATTTCAAAAAAATAAACAAAATGCAGGCAGAAAATTAATAATTTTAACTTTAACAGAAATTAATAGTATTAATCATTTGTTAATTACTAAAAAGTATGCTCTTGATATAATTGCTAACTTTTTAAAGGAAAATAAAATAAAAAGTATTTCGACAAAAACTTTATATAACATGTTTAAAACAAATCGAATGGGTTTTGATGAAAATAACTTATTGAGAAAAGGCAAAAATAAATCTCACAAACAAAAAGAAACTAGGGGCAAAATTAATAATTGTAAGTCTATTCATGAAATAAATTTAATCATTCCTAATATTAAAAATATACAAGAATTTGGTCATTTAGAAGGTGATACTATCATTGGCAAAGATCATAAAAGTTCTATTATTACTTTGGCTGATATATGATCAAAAACCACAATTCCTTTAGTAACTAAAAATCATAAATCAGAAAATATTACGAAAAGTATAATAAAATTTATTTCAAAGTTACAAAAAGGAACAGTTAAAACCATTACTTTTGATCGTGGTAAAGAATTTAGTAAATGAAGATTAATCGAAAAAATTTGTAATGTCAAAATTTATTTTGCAGATCCTGGTAAACCTTGCCAAAGGGGTTTAAATGAAAATAATAATGGTATTTTAAGAAGATATTTACCAAAATCTACAGATCTATCTTCATATAAACAAAAAAATTTAAATTTTATAGCATTTCAAATTAATTCTACACCCAGAAAATCGCTCTCTTATAAAAGACCAATAGATTTAATACAATTATTTTAAAAAACTGTCCCATTTATATTTACAACTCAGGTAATGATTAATCAAAATATATTATATACAGTATGATATTCTATTGTAATTTGGTTTAAATTTGTTATTATTATATTTGTCCTAAAGTTTTAGGACAAAACATCAGTTTAATTAATTTAAAATTGTAAATTTGGCTTTATGCCCTTATATGAGTAATTTTCATGTAAGGGTTTTGTATTTTAATTTATTGATATGAGTCTTTAATTTAGTTTAAAAACTCAATTTAATATCTATTCCAATTTCATAAATTAATATTCCCACTTACCCTTAAACCAAAATTTATACAGACTAATAATTAAAAACATTTTAAAATTTATATCATTATAATTTAAAAGTATTAAGTTTAAGGTCAAATTTACTCTTTTATGGTAATTAAGTTTGTTTATAGTAAAAGTATTATTAAAACTTTAGAAAATGAGGTTTATTAAATGCAGAATATTATAAATTGTGGCATTTATTTTGCCAATGTGCCATTAACAAAAACAACTAACGAAACTAGATGTGAAAATATAAATTGTAATTATCAATATTGTAATGGTTGCAAACTTGAAACAGTTATCATTTGAACACAAACTCCTTTTAATTTTCAAAAAAAATCTTGATATTACTTTTAATTTTAAATTAAAAGTAATATTTTTATATCAGGGGTGATTTTTTGTGACTAATAATGAATTAATTGATGTTTTAAAAAACAAAAAAGACGAAGAATTTATAAAAATTATTAGACATTTTAAAAATAGAATTAAACAAATTGAGAAAAAAGAAAAATTAGATGCAATTGATAAAAAATTTAAAGAAAAAGGAATTCAATGTCCAAATTGTAAATCTTATTGATGTGTAAAAAATGGTTTTAAGAATAATAAGCAAAAATATTTATGCAAAGATTGTAAAAGTAGCTTTGATGCTTTAAGAAATCATTTTTTACATTGAAGTCATTTATCTCATGAACAATGAGATTGAATAATTTGATTGTCATTGTTGGGTCAATCTGCTTATACTATTTCTCAATTTGCTAAAATTTCAAAAACATCAGCATGATTTAATCGTCAAAAATTTATGAAATCATCACAATTAGCAAAAACACAAAAACCATTCACAAAATTAAAAGGTAGAATTGAAATTGATGAAACTTTTATCAAAGAAATTCATAAAGGAAATTTCAAAAATCCAGATGATCCAAGAAAAAAATGAATTGAAGAAAATGCTAAAGATTTAAACTGTTGTATTGAAATGGCAATTGATGAAAATAAAAATATTTATGCTCAAACAACAAATACTAAAAGATTAACAAAAAAATGAGTACAAGAAAATTTAACATCTAAGCTTATCGAAGAAAAATCAATTATAGTTTGTGATATGCAAATACTATATGATACAGTAGCTAAACAAACAAAATGTACTCTCAAGAAATTTAAATCAAAAGAAAATAAAGAATTAAATTATAAAAATTTAAGTAATATCAGTAAAATACAATCAAGTTTAAAAGAATTTATTACTCATTATCATGGCATTGGATTTACCAATATTCAAAATTACCTCAATTTATGAAAATTTAAATACCAACATTATAAAATATCACCTTATGCAAAATCTTAAGCATTATATTTCAGTTTGTAAAAAAAATAAATCCCAAAATTAAATAAAATCAAATTTTAGGCCAGGTTGATGATTTTTTTTATTTCATCAAGAGTTTTTTTGAAAATTAAAACAAACTCCTGATCAAAAATGTTTAATAATTCCTATTATTAGAAATTCAATTGAACAACATGAGCAAAGCCTAGGCTTATTAGGTGATAACTTATCTATTATTAAATTGAAAAAATCTAATAATAATTCTATTTTAAGTTTTCGCGAGGAAGATATTAGTTATGCTGATCTTAATCGTGCAACTTGAATTAAAAACTTTAGAATTGGTGATGAATACTTAATCAACGGAGAACTTCGTGTCTTAAATGAAACTGAAATTTATGATTTATCTTTTAGAGTAAAAACATTACCAATATCAAGTCTTAATACAATTGCCAATATTGGTATTAATAAAAATTTAAATTTAAATCATAAAATTGTAAGTTATAGTGACAATACTTTGAAAGAATAATTTCTTAAAACAATTAAAAATATAAAAATTCTTAATATTAAATTTCTCTCTCTTTTAAAATTAAAAAATAATAAATTTAGGGTAGTAACATTACCCTAAAATAATAAAGAATTGTCTAAAGTATTTTAAAATTCAAAAATTAGATAAATATTCTTTATTTTTTTATTTTTACATTATTTCATTGGTTGGTCTAATAATAATTTCATTTAAAGTAGCATCAGCGGGTAATTCAATTGCTTGTTTTATTGTTAGTGCTATTCGTTCGGCAGATATGCTATAATTTTTATAATATTCTTTAAATTCAGAACTAAATTCTTTATCAGTTAATCTATTCAATAATTCAGTATTGATTGCTCCGGGTGAAATTACTGTAATTCTAATATTAGTTTTATCCTTTGCTAATTCTTCTCTTAATGATTCACTAATTGCTCTAACTGCTCATTTGTTGCTGAGTAAACTGCTTCACCAGCATGAGCAAAATGACCAGCAATTGATGAAATATTAATGATATGACCTGAATTTTGTTGATACATTAATGGTAATGATGCAGCTATACCATAAAGTGTTCCTTTAATATTGACATCAATTGTTTCATCTCAGTCTTTAATGTTTTTTTGTTTTAAAGATGTTAGTATCATAATTCCTGCGTTATTAATTCAAACATCAATTTTATTAAATGTTTTAATTGCAAATTGTGCTAGTTTTTCTACCTCATGATGTTTGGTGACATCAGTTACTAAATAATTTGCTTCACCATTTTTATTTTTAATATTAGTAACTAATGCTTTAAGTTTTTCTTCTCTTCTTGCAGCTGAAATTAATTTATGACCGGCGCTTGCTAATAACTTAGCTGTTTCCATACCAATACCACTAGAAGCACCTGTGATTACAATAACTTTTGATTTCATGTGTATTCACTTCTAAACTATTGATCAACAATGATCAATTTTTTTATTTCCTGAGTTGTAAATATAAATGGGACAGTTTTTTAAAATAATTGTATTAAATCTATTGGTCTTTTATAAGAGAGCGATTTTCTGGGTGTAGAATTAATTTGAAATGCTATAAAATTTAAATCTTTTTGTTTATATGAAGATAGATCTGTAGATTTTGGTAAATATCTTCTTAAAATACCATTATTATTTTCATTTAAACCCCTTTGGCAAGGTTTACCAGGATCTGCAAAATAAATTTTGACATTACAAATTTTTTCGATTAATCTTCATTTACTAAATTCTTTACCACGATCAAAAGTAATGGTTTTAACTGTTCCTTTTTGTAACTTTGAAATAAATTTTATTATACTTTTCGTAATATTTTCTGATTTATGATTTTTAGTTACTAAAGGAATTGTGGTTTTTGATCATATATCAGCCAAAGTAATAATAGAACTTTTATGATCTTTGCCAATGATAGTATCACCTTCTAAATGACCAAATTCTTGTATATTTTTAATATTAGGAATGATTAAATTTCTTTCATGAATAGACTTACAATTATTAAGTTTGCCCCTAGTTTCTTTTTGTTTGTGAGATTTATTTTTGCCTTTTCTCAATAAGTTATTTTCATCAAAACCCATTCGATTTGTTTTAAACATGTTATATAAAGTTTTTGTTGAAATACTTTTTATTTTATTTTCCTTTAAAAAGTTAGCAATTATATCAAGAGCATACTTTTTAGTAATTAACAAATGATTAATACTATTAATTTCTGTTAAAGTTAAAATTATTAATTTTCTGCCTGCATTTTGTTTATTTTTTTGAAATTGATTCAATATTTCTAATGGCAATAAGTTTTTATTTAATAATCTACAAACTCTATGTACAGTTGATTTACTATAATCAACAATTTTTGCTATTTTACGAATCGAAAATCCATAATTTTTATATTAGACTTGGTGCAAAACCTTTAATTTTAACAATTTAACGATTATTATTAATATTAAAGGTGATAGTTATTATGTTGAAAAAATATAAAGATGATCAAGAATTTTATAGTTTAGTCGGCATAAAGCCACAAACATTTTATAAAATGCTTGAAATTTTAAAAATTGCTGAGTCTAAACAAAAATATTGTGGTGGTAGAAAAAATAAAATTGTAATTGAAGAGCGTTTATTAATGACTTTAGAATATTGAAAAGACTATATTAGTTATAGAGTTATTGCAAAAAGATATAATATTTGTCATACTAGTTGCATTCGTAATATTTTTTGAATTGAAAATATTTTAATAAAAAGCGGAATTTTTAATTTACCTGGAAAAAAAGATTTAACAAAAAATAAAGGTACTAATAATAATTTGTTAGCTATTGATGCTACTGAAACTCCAATTGAAAGAATTAAAAAAAACTAAAATTACTTTTTTCAGGTAAAAAGAAACATCATTCTCTCAAATCCCAAATAATTATTGATATTTCCAATGGAAAAATTATTTCAACTGCTTTTTGTTTTGGAAGCATTCATGATTTTAAATTGCTTCTAAAATCTAAAACTTTTATTCATCCAGAAAAACAAGTTTTTGTTGATTCAGGTTATCAAGGTATACAAAATATTCACAAAAATACATTTTTGCCATTTAAAAAAAGTAAATACAATCAATTAACACCAATTCAAAAAGAATACAATAAAACTTTAAGTAAAATTAGAATTAAAATTGAACACGTATTTGCTAAACTAAAACGTTTTAAAATTTTAAGTTTAAAATATCGCAATAAAATACGAAGATTTGCATTAAGATTTAATTTAATAGCAGGAATATATAATTTTGAATTACCTTAGTTTTGCACCAAGTCTATTATAGAACTAACACAATTTAATTTTTATATAAGTGTCCTTTTTGATTTTACAATTAAAGTTTTTAATAATTAATGCAATTAAAATTGCTTTTAATAGAAATGTTTAATAAATGTATGTATAATTAATGAATATTAAATTAAATAAAAATAATGATTTACAAAATTAAGTAATTGTAAATTCTCTGCTTAAGAAAATAAAAAAGAAACAGGGGTAAAAAATGGTAAATTATAAAAAAATTAATTGATTTATTTTAGCAATTATTATTATTGGGATTTTATTTATGATAATTGGATTAAGTTTACTTACTAGCAAAGTGTTAATAGGAAGTCACACAGAATTAGTCACTAATGGTTTTGGATTAATCGCAGGAAAATATAAAGAATATTCTCATATAAATGGAATTTTAGATGTATTTAATAATAATTTAAATGATTGATTTAACATTTCAAATGTAAGATGTGGTGTTGTTTTTACAATATTTTTAACTCCCATATTTTTATCTATAAGCATAATTTGTTTTTTATATAATTATTATATTTTTAAATTTTCTAAAAAATAAAATAAGAGTAACATTATTTTTGATAAATATTTATTAGAATTTATGTATTTTTATTTAGTTAGCTAATGAATCTTTTAATTTTCAAAAAAACTCTTGATGAAATAAAAAAAATCATCAACCCGGCCTAAAATTTGATTTTATTTAATTTCGGGATTTATTTTTTTTACAAACTGAAATATAATGCTTCAGATTTTGCATAAGTTGATATTTTATAATGTTGGTATTTAAATTTTCATAAATTGAGGTAATTTTGAATATTGGGGGCGTATCAAGTTAATGGTTAGATTTAATAAGAACTTAAATGAGAGATAATACTCTCATTTTTAATTGTTGAACAATTATAATTAATTATTTTATTAAACCTATACTTTATTAAAGTAATTAATTAGACTTGGTGCAAAACCTTTAATTTTAAAAATTTAACGATTATTATTAATATTAAAGGTGATAGTTATTATGTTGAAAAAATATAAAGATGATCAAGAATTTTATAGTTTAGTCGGCATAAAGCCACAAACATTTTATAAAATGCTTGAAATTTTAAAAATTGCTGAGTCTAAACAAAAATATTATGGTGGTAGAAAAAATAAAATTGTAATTGAAGAGCGTTTATTAATGACTTTAGAATATTGAAAAGACTATAGTAGTTATAGAGTTATTGCAAAAAGATATAATATTAGTCATACTAGTTGCATTCGTAATATTTTTTGAATTGAAAATATTTTAATAAAAAGCGGAATTTTTAATTTACCCGGAAAAAAAGATTTAACAAAAAATAAAGGTACTAATAATAATTTGTTAGCTATTGATGCTACTGAAACTCCAATTGAAAGAATTAAAAAAAACTAAAATTACTTTTTTCAGGTAAAAAGAAACATCATTCTCTCAAATCCCAAATAATTATTGATATTTCCAATGGAAAAATTATTTCAACTGCTTTTTGTTTTGGAAGCATTCATGATTTTAAATTGCTTCTAAAATCTAAAACTTTTATTCATCCAGAAAAACAAGTTTTTGTTGATTCAGGTTATCAAGGTATACAAAATATTCATAAAAATACATTTTTGCCATTTAAAAAAAGTAAATACAATCAATTAACACCAATTCAAAAAGAATGCAATAAAACTTTAAGTCAAATTAGAATTAAAATTGAACACGTATTTGCTAAACTAAAACGTTTTAAAATTTTAAGTTTTAAATATCGCAATAAAATACGAAGATTTGCATTAAGATTTAATTTAATAGCAGGAATATATAATTTGGAATTACCTTAGTTTTGCACCAAGTCTATTATTCCAAATTTAATAAAAATTATAAAAGCTATTGTATAGGAATTTGCAAATAGTAATTTTTGTTATACTCTCTTACAATTTGATATTTTTTGGTTCCCTTCCCCTAGAACCCCTACCCTCCAAGGCTTTGCTACTTACAGTAGCATAAGCCTTACGTATAGTAGATAAGTAGTTAGTAGTATATAAGCCTTTTATCACTGTGGGTGATAAGGCTTATACACAGAAAGGATACGTAATGATTAATGTTAATTTAGATATTAAAAATAAAATTAAAGAAACAACTAAAGGTATGTTATTAGAAATTGGTGAATATGAAACATGATTTCCTATTAAAGATACTACTATTAATCAAAATAATAAAAAAATAACATTAAAAATAATTGAAGATTTTAATTATAAATTAGGTAAAAAATCAATTACAAAAGATATAGAAAGTATTAAAGGTAGTGAAATTTTAAAATATATTAAAAATATTGCAGATATTACTGCTACTGAAAATGAATTAATATCTTGTGAATTTTATGAACAATATAATGGTTATTATATTTTTACAAATGATAAAAATCAAGAATGTTTTAAATATAACATTACATGAGAACAAGATATGAAAAGTTTTAAAATAAATAATCCATATAAACATAATGATAAACCCATCAATTATATAGTTACACCAATGAAAGATATAAATACTCATAATGAAAAAATATTTTATTTAAAGTATTAAAGGAAATTAATATGTTATTAAATGTTGAAAAAATAGAATTAATAAAAAAATTATGTAATGAAAAATTACTTAAAAATAAAAAATATATTGAAATACAAGAAATATTAAAAATTATAGAAAGAGAGAATTAATTATGTTTGATTTAAAAGAAGATAAAAGAATATATTTAAAATATGAAGAAATTGAAAAAATATTTGGTTCATGTGATATATGTAATAAAAATTCATCATATGCAAATAGAACTTGTAATAACTGTTTTTATAAATTAATGAGTGATAATGATGATTAAAAATACACCATTAGAATATATTAATTACAGAATTAATCAACATAAAGAAAATATTCAAGAATATAAAAAAGAAATTGAAAAATTACAAAATTTTATTAAAGCAAATGAAATTAGAATGACTGAATTAGAAATAATAAAAGATATTTTACAAAAAGGAGAAAAAATATAATGAATTTTAACCAAAAACAAATGACTGATGTAGTAATGAAAAAAGATATGGAAAAGGTATTAGAAAATTTAAAAATTAAAATAGGAACTATTTCATTTAATAATATTGATGAAGAATTACACTATATAAATTTAATAATAAATAGAATGTCAGAACATATTTATTCATTAGAAAAAGAAATAATTAGAAAAAATCAAATAATAAAAGATAAATTGGAATTAAAAAATGAAATGTAATATCCATAATGAAAAATATATATGAATTAGTGAAATTGATAATAGTTATTATTGTAATAAATGTATAAATGACATGATTGAAGAAGATATGTATTTAACATCAAATAATTGAGATTACTTATATGAATATTATATTAATGAATTACAATTAGAAAATTTTAAAGGAGTATAAAAAAATGAATCAATTAGAATTACAAAATGCAATGAAATTAATAGAAAAATTTGAAGAATTACAAGAAGAATTTAATAGTAAATATGAAAATTTAGAAGTTGAAATTGATAATGAGGGAGATTTAAAAATTAGTTGTGATTATTTTAATCTTTAATTGTAAAATTAAAAAGGACACTTATATAAAAATTAAATTGTGTTAGGTCTATAATTAAGAAAAGAAAGGAATTAGCGCAATGTATAAGTATCTGAGTATTGAATCAATAATAGCAATAAAAGAATAGACTTGGTGCAAAACCTTTAATTTTAACAATTTAACGATTATTATTAATATTAAAGGTGATAGTTATTATGTTGAAAAAATATAAAGATGATCAAGAATTTTATAGTTTAGTCGGCATAAAGCCACAAACATTTTATAAAATGCTTGAAATTTTAAAAATTGCTGAGTCTAAACAAAAATATTATGGTGGTAGAAAAAATAAAATTGTAATTGAAGAGCGTTTATTAATGACTTTAGAATATTGAAAAGACTATAGTAGTTATAGAGTTATTGCAAAAAGATATAATATTAGTCATACTAGTTGCATTCGTAATATTTTTTGAATTGAAAATATTTTAATAAAAAGCGGAATTTTTAATTTACCTGGAAAAAAAGATTTAACAAAAAATAAAGGTACTAATAATAATTTGTTAGCTATTGATGCTACTGAAACTCCAATTGAAAGAATTAAAAAAAACTAAAATTACTTTTTTCAGGTAAAAAGAAACATCATTCTCTCAAATCCCAAATAATTATTGATATTTCCAATGGAAAAATGATTTCAACTGCTTTTTGTTTTGGAAGCATTCATGATTTTAAATTGCTTCTAAAATCTAAAACTTTTATTCATCCAGAAAAACAAGTTTTTGTTGATTCAGGTTATCAAGGTATACAAAATATTCATAAAAATACATTTTTGCCATTTAAAAAAAGTAAATACAATCAATTAACACCAATTCAAAAAGAATACAATAAAACTTTAAGTAAAATTAGAATTAAAATTGAACACGTATTTGCTAAACTAAAACGTTTTAAAATTTTAAGTTTAAAATATCGCAATAAAATACGAAGATTTGCATTAAGATTTAATTTAATAGCAGGAATATATAATTTTGAATTACCTTAGTTTTGCACCAAGTCTATTATAGAACTAACACAATTTAATTTTTATATAAGTGTACTTTTTAATTTTACAATTAAAGATTTTTAAAAATATAATAACCATTATATCGTTCATAAAATTCACAAGATATTAATTCATTTTCATTTCTAGTAATATTTGGAATATTTTTAATATATTTTAAAATATCACTACCTTTAACACTTTCAATATCTTTTGTTATTGATTTTTTACCTAATTTATAATAAAAATCTTCAATTATTTTTAATGCTATTTTTTTATTTTTTTCATCAATAATAGTATCTTTAATTGGAAATCATGTTTCATATTCACCAATTTCTAATAACATACCTTTAGTTGTTTCTTTAATTTTATTTTTAATATCTAAATTAACATTAATCATTACAAATCCTTTCTATGTATAAGCCTTATCACCTACAGTGATAAAAGGCTTATATACTACTAACTACTTACTATACGTAAGGCTTATGCTACTGTAAGTAGCATAAGCCTTGGAGGGTAGGGGTTCTAGGGGAAGGGAACCAAAAAATATCAAGTTGTAAAAGAGCAACACAAAAATTACTATTTGCAAATTCCTATACAATAGCTTTTATAATTTTTATTAAATTTGGAATAATTAATTACTTTAATAAAGTATAGGTTTAATAAAATAATTAATTATAATTGTTTAACAATTAAAAAATGAGAGTATTATCTCTCATTTAACTTCTTTTTAAATCTAACCATTAACTTTATACGCCCTTTAAAGTTGTCTTTTATTTAAAGAAAATTAAATTATAACTATTAACTTTACTCACCCATACAATTATTTTAAAAAACTGTCCCATTTATATTTACAACTCAGGTTCTTAAAACCATTTTTTACACATCAATAAGATTTACAATTTGGACATTGAATTCATTTTTCTTTAAATTTTTTATCAATTGCATCTAATTTTTCTTTTTTCTCAATTTGTTTAATTCTATTTTTAAAATGTCTAATAATTTTTATAAATTCTTCATCTTTTTTGTTTTTTAAAACATCAATTAATTCATTATTAGTCACAAAAAATCACCCCTGATATAAAAATATTACTTTTAATTTTAAATTAAAAGTAATATCAAGATTTTTTTGTGAAAATTAAAAAAAATTTGTAATGTCAAAATTTATTTTGCAGATCCTGGTAAACCTTGCCAAAGGGGTTTAAATGAAAATAATAATGGTATTTTAAGAAGATATTTACCAAAATCTACAGATCTATCTTCATATAAACAAAAAGATTTAAATTTTATAGCATTTCAAATTAATTCTACACCCAGAAAATCGCTCTCTTATAAAAGACCAATAGATTTAATACAATTATTTTAAAAAACTGTCCCATTTATATTTACAACTCAGGTTTTAATAGTAAGATTTTGTTTGTGATTATAACTATCATAGCTAATATGAGGTGTTTTTAATTACATACATATTTGTAAATCATTATTAACACCAATTACTGTTTGATGAGGAAGATTATATTTTAAATCAATTGAGAAATTATTAATTTTTGAGTTAATAGCATCATTAATAATTTTTATACTTTGTTGACAATTAAATTTGTTATTTAATGGATTTTGAAAACCAATTATTTTTCAAATTAAACGATTAATTTGAAATTTGGAAAATAATTGTAGAGTTGTGAAATTGGTATTATTAATAGTACATTCAAAGTTGTATTCTTTGATAGTGGTTGTTAATGGTTTAAGTATTATTAATAGTTGTTCTAAAAAATTAATTGGTAAAACTGACTTATTTTTGTTAGCAAGATAAATTGTTTTTAACTTTAATTGGTATTTATTTATTATTTTTGTTAATTCTTTTTTAATACTTTCTATAAAATAAGAATAGTTAGTATTTACTTCATGTTTAAAATTAGGTATTTATATATATAAATGTTCAATGGTAGTTTGTGTATTCATAAATAAATGATACTATATTTATGTTCGTGCTTTTCAATGTTGTTCTTTTGCAATATTTTTATTTCCTTTTGAAGAAATTTTAGTTTTTCAAGAAGGGTAATTTTCACCTTTACTTTTTGCATTAACAATATTCATTGGATCTAGATTATATAATTCAGTTGTTCCTTGTTGACTAGTAGGACGATGTAGAACAATAGTTCAAGAGTAAGTTTCTAAGTTATCTGCTGCGCTATAATCAGTGGTAAATGAATCACGAAACATTCAAGCACCACCATAATCTTTACGATATAATTTATCACTAACACCATCAATTATTTCCGCTTTTTCTCAAACAGCTTCAATTTGTTCTAATGTTCAATGGTGAGTAGTAACTTTTTGCACTTCGATTGTTTCTTTTTTTGTTTTTGTGTTTGTTTTATCTATTATTGGTTGTGTTTCTTCAACAGTTATTGTTGTTGCTTGTTCATTAAAATTAGATGTTTCAGATTCAGAATAACTACTGTCTTTAACATCAAAACCACCTTGATTTTTTGGTTGGTAATTAGTTTCGGTATTAATATTACTTTCTGTTGTTGGTGATTTTGAATATATTGTTGTATCTTCTACACTTGTTTTTTCAACTGTTGGTTCTGAATATATTGTTGTATTTTCAATATTATCATTTATTTCTTCTTCATTTGTAATAGATTCGGATTTAAGATTAGTAAGAGTACCTGGTGTTGGTGAAACAGTTTCGGCATGATAGGCACCTTGCGTTGGTGTTTGTGATAGTTCATGATTAGTATAATGGACAGTTGCTGTTGAAGGGTTAGTGATTATTTTTTGTTGTGTTAGATCTTGCTTAAGAACAGTATTGTTAGTTTCTTGGTTTGCTATTTGTTGTTCTTCATTATTTTGAGTTACTGGTATTGGTACGACGTTAGGAAGCGTTATCGTATCATCAACTTCTTGTTTTGCTATTACTGTTTCTTGTTTTGCTTTTGGTTTAGCAATAGGCATTAATAGTGTATTTGATTTGTATTTAGAGGTAATATTAATAATTAATCAAAGACTGTGGATTAATAAAAGTATTGCAAATAGCTCAGCCAACATTCATGGTAAAAAAGCTATTAGAAAGTTACCAGTTGTATTTATTATTTCGCCGTCTTTTTTATTAGCTAAGAAAGTAAAAGTTTTAAATCTAAAAATAAAAAATACAATAAGAAAGATAACAAATATTGCTGAAAAAATAAAACTTATTAAACAAAAAAGTGCTGATACACTATTTTTAGTTTTTAAAAAAATAAAAGGTACGACTACTAATGATAAAGATAAACCAGAGACTATGAAAACAATAATACTTATTATATTGAAACTAATTTGTAAATTAGAATTAGGCTGTTGTGGATTATTGAATCATTTAATATAGTTATCAACTGCATCTCGACCAATAGTTGCTCATAAAGCCCAACCTATCATTAAACTTGTAGTAATTAGAAGACCATTAATAAGAATTGTTAATTTGCTATATAGACCAATACGATAAATTTTTGGTTCTTTCATTGAACTAGAATTTATTTCCTCTATCATAAAAATACCCCAATCTATTTTTAATATACTTACTCTTTTTATAATTATATCAAATTAAAAATTAAGATAGTGTCGTGTAATTAATTGAACTGGAAAAATGAACAATATTAATATATTATTCTAATTAATATTGGTTTTTTAAATAAAATGAAAGTCTTTTTATTAAGATGATAATATTTACTTACATTTTATAGTGTTAATAAAATTAGTAACAAGCATATTTATTGATAGACTAAAAAAATAAACTATAATTTTAATTACTAATTTAATAAAGTTAATTCCTAATATAGAAATTTATCTATATTAGGAATTTTTATTAACTTTAATTGTAAAATCAAAAAGGACGCTTATATAAAAATTAAATTGTGTTAGTTCTATAATTAAGAAAAGAAAGGAATTAGCGCAATGTATAAGTATCTGAGTATTGAATCAATAATAGCAATAAAAGAATATAAAAATTATGGATTTTCGATTCGTAAAATAGCAAAAATTGTTGATTATAGTAAATCAACCGTATATAGAGTTTGTAGATTATTAAATAAAAACTTATTGCCATTAGAAATATTGAATCAATTTCAAAAAAATAAACAAAATGCAGGCAGAAAATTAATAATTTTAACTTTAACAGAAATTAATAGTATTAATCATTTGTTAATTACTAAAAAGTATGCTCTTGATATAATTGCTAACTTTTTAAAGGAAAATAAAATAAAAAGTATTTCAACAAAAACTTTATATAACGTGTTTAAAACAAATCGAATTGGTTTTGATGAAAATAACTTATTGAGAAAAGGCAAAAATAAATCTCACAAACAAAAAGAAACTAGGGGCAAAATTAATAATTGTAAGTCTATTCATGAAAGAAATTTAATCATTCCTAATATTAAAAATATACAAGAATTTGGTCATTTAGAAGGTGATACTATCATTGGTAAAGATCATAAAAGTTCTATTATTACTTTGGCTGATATATGATCAAAAACCACAATTCCTTTAGTAACTAAAAATCATAAATCAGAAAATATTACAAAAAGTATAATAAAATTTATTTCAAAGTTACAAAAAGGAACGGTTAAAACCATTACTTTTGATCGTGGTAAAGAATTTAGTAAATGAAGATTAATCGAAAAAATTTGTAATGTCAAAATTTATTTTGCAGATCCTGGTAAACCTTGCCAAAGGGGTTTAAATGAAAATAATAATGGTATTTTAAGAAGATATTTACCAAAATCTACAGATCTATCTTCATATAAACAAAAAGATTTAAATTTTATAGCATTTCAAATTAATTCTACACCCAGAAAATCGCTCTCTTATAAAAGACCAATAGATTTAATACAATTATTTTAAAAAACTGTCCCATTTATATTTACAACTCAGGTAGTAGAAAAATAAAAAAAATATTCTTTTTATTACACATTTTTACACTAATAATTTTATATTTATTTTATTTACTAAAAATAAAATAAATAATTGTTTTTTTAAAAAAATATTATATAATTTTATTTGTATTATTTAACTTAAAGTTTAGTATAAATAAACAAAAGGAGAAAATAATCAATATGAAAATTGGAAGAAAGTTAAAAACTTTAAGATTGAAACACAATTTAACTATGGAAGAGTTAGGGAAACGTTGTGATTTATCAAAGGGATTTATTAGTCAGTTAGAGCATGATGTTTCTTCACCTAGTATTGAAACACTAAAAAGTATTTTAGATATTTTTGATTGTCCATTATCAACCTTTTTTGCTGGTGAAGTTAAAGAAAAAATAGTTTTTAAATCACAAGATGTTACTGTTAGTGACGAAGAAGATTATCAAATAAAATGAATTATTCCTAATGCTCAAAAATTAACATTAGAACCAGTAATTTTAACTTTAAAACCATTTGGTAATTCAAATAAAATTTCGCCATTTCAAGGTCAGATCTTTGGATATGTATTAAGTGGCACAGTATTTGTTCATTATGGTGCAACTAGAGTAAAAGCAGTAGCTAATGAAGCATTTTATATTAAAGGTAATGAAAAACATTATTTAGAAAATCCCAATAATTCAATTGCAACTATTTTATGAGTTTCAAATCCACCAATTTTTTAAACCATTTAAAGGAGGAAATTATGAGTGTAAATATTTTAGAATTACGTAATATTACCAAAGAATATGATGGTAAAGTTGTTTTAAAAGGAATTAGTTTAAATATTCATGAAGGTGAATTTCTTACCATTCTTGGTCCTAGTGGTTGTGGTAAAACAACATTATTAAGGATTATTGCTGGTTTTGAACAACCAAACAATGGTCAATTATTGTTTAAAGGTAAGGATTTAACTAAAATTCCAATTCATAAAAGAGAAATAAATACTATTTTTCAAAATTATGCTTTATTTCCACATTTAAATGTTTTTGATAATATTGCTTATGGTTTAAAGTTAAGAAAAATTGATCGTGAAAAAATCAAAAAAGAAGTTAAAAAAGCTTTAGATTTGGTTAAATTAAATGGTATGGAAGATAAAGATGTTAATGATTTATCTGGTGGTCAAAAACAAAGAGTAGCAGTAGCTAGAGCATTAGTTCTTAATCCTAAAATTTTATTATTAGATGAACCTTTTGCTGCTTTGGATTTGAAATTACGTCAACAAATGCAAGTAGAATTAAAAAAAATTCAAGAAGAAATTAATATTACTTTTATCTTTATTACTCATGATCAAGAAGAAGCATTTATTATGTCAGATCGGGTAGTTGTTTTAAATCAAGGTCAAATTCAACAAATTGGGACACCACAAGATATTTACAATGAGCCCGAAAATAAATGAACATCACAGTTTGTTGGTAGCTCGAATGTTATTGAAAATGGTGTATTTGTTAATGATTATTGTGTTCGTTTTGACGGTAAAAAATTTGCATGCTCTGATACTGGTTTTGGTGAACAAGAACGTAATATTGATATTGTTATTCGACCAGAAGATATTGATTTAGTTAATGCAGGTAGTGGTTTTTTTGATGGAACTATTAAAACTATTGCTTTTAAAGGATTATTATGAGAAATTGAAATTATTGCTAATAAACGCAAATGGATAGTTCATACTACTGATAATTTTGAAGTAGGTAACCGTGTTGGTTTAAAATGAAATGTTGAAGATATTCATGTTATGTGAAAGGAAATTGAAGAGTAAAATGAAAAATTTGTTTAAACTTAATATTAAAACACAAATTTTAAAATCACAAGATATGTTAGTTAATAATTCAAATCCAGAAAAAATTATTGATAATCAAAATAAAAAAAAGTATAGATTTAAAAAATGGTTTAAACTTAAAAAAAATAATGTTTCTTTACAAGAAGTAGCAAAAAATAAATCGAAAATGAAACGAGTAAAAAAAAAGCATTGTTATGTTGAAAAAAAACAAACCAAAAAATAAGTTTTATTAAAAATAAAATCAAAGATAAATCAGTAAATTTTGGTTTTAAATCATGAGTTACGCTTGCTTATCCATATTTATTGGTGATGGTAATTTTAATTGTATTGCCATTATTAATTGTAATTTTATATTCAATTATTAAAGCAACTAATAATGCTTGAATATTTCGTTTTACATTTAGTAATTTTAATGATTTTTTTAAAGAAAATAGTTATGTTATGGTTTTATTACGTTCAATTGGTTATTCATTTGTTGCCACTTTAATTGCTGTTATTTTTGGTTATCCCATTGCTTATATTATGGCTTTTATGTCAACAAAAATTGCTTCAAAAAATATTTGAGTTTTAGTTACTTTACCAATTTGAATTAACATTTTATTACGTACAATTGGATTACAAATTATTTTTAGTATTTTAGGTCCTAATGTTTTATTAGGAACTCCAATTGGTATTATTTTAGCAATGGTTTATATGTTTATGCCTTTCGTTATTTTACCAATTTATAATTCTTTAGAAAAAACAGATCGCAATTTATTAAAAGCGAGTCAAGATTTAGGAGCTTCTAAGATGAAAACATTTTGAAAAGTTACCTTTCGTTTTTCAGTGCCTGGTATTGTTTCTGGTTTTACTTTAATGATGTTAAGTGCTATGACTTCACTAGTAGTAGTTAAATATATTGGTGAAGGAAAAACTATTTTAATTGCAAATATTATTGAATCATATTTTTATCGTGGTGCTAATTTTGCTTATGGTGCTGCTATTTCTGTTATTTTAGGTATTATTGTTTTAATTATTATTTTTACTTTAAAAGCGATTGGTAGTTGAGCTACTGGTAAAAAAATAGGAGGTATTAATTAATGAGATCTTTTTTTAAAAATAGTTATTTAGCTATTATCTTTTTATTATTTTATACTCCAATTTTAGTTTTAATGATATTCTCTTTTAATGGTGGCGATTCAGTTCGTAGTTGAAATTCTTGATCATTGCAACCTTATTACGATTTATTGCAACAAAGTGAACTTTGAGAATCGGTTAGTGTAACATTAATTGTTGCTTTTATTTCTACTTTTGTTGCTGTTATGATTGGTACGTTTGCTGCTTTGGGTTTAAGTAAAACAAAAAAAATAACACGTAATATTACTTTAGGGATTACTAATATTCCTTTAGTTAATGCTGATATTGTTACTGCTGTTTCTTTAATGTTATTATTTATGGCATTTGGTTTTAGTTTTGGTCTTGGAACATTAATTTTCGCTCATATTTCTTTTAATATTCCTTATGTTATTATTACTGTTTTACCAAAAATTAGATCAATAAATATGTCACAATTAGAAGCAAGTCAAGATTTAGGTGCGACCCCTTGATATACGTTACGCAAAATTGTATTACCAACAATTAAACCAGCAATAATTGCTGGAGCAGCTATTGCGTTTGCTATGAGTTTTGATGATTTTTTAATTTCTTATTTTACTGGCGGTAATACTTCTAACGTTTCAACTTTTATTTATTCTTTAAAACGAATTAAGCCTTATATTAATGCTTTTTCAACAATAATTATTTTATTAATTGCAGTACTTATTATTTCTTGAAATACTTATGTTCTTTGCAAAAAACAAATTAAACAACGTAATGAAAAAATTGATAAAGGTATTTATCATGATAAAAAAATTATTAAAACTGAGAAGTTGTTAACTAAATATTATTTACAATTAAATGGTTTTAACTATAAAAAGGTTAAGAGTAAAGGTAGAAAACGTAAATCATTATATAGTGATGGTAATTTTGAAATTGTAACTGAGCAAGATATTATTAAAATTCAAGATTATATTAAAAATCACCCGAAACTTATTAATCAAATTTCTAAACTTGAAGCAAAACTTGAGATGGAATCAATTTGAATTGAACATATAAAGAATAAGATTAAAAAAAAGAAAGAGTTAAAAGAAGAACGCTCAAAATCAAGAAGAGAGAAATATCGTTTTTTACTATGACCGTGAAAATTAATTATGATTAGTATAATCTTATTATCAATTTTTATTAGTTTGGGTGCTTTCTACATTTATACTAATGTTTATGATTTATCAATTGCTAATTGAGGCGAATATATGAATCCCAATATTTTAAAAGAATTTGAAAATAAATATCAAGTTAAAATAAAATATTCAACTTTTGATGATAATGAATCATTGTATGCTAAATTGTATACTACTAGTTATGATGTAATGGTTCCTAGTGATTATATGGTGGCTAAATTAGCAAGTGAAGATAGACTTTTTCCAATTGCAGCAAAAAATTCTGTAGGTGATATTGAGTATGATAGTAGAATTGATTTTAATCCCAAAGAAGATATTAATCATGATTTATATGAATTAATGAATAATTATCGAGTTGAAAATAGTGATGGAATTTTAAATGAATTTGGTTTAAATAGTTATAGTATTCCTTATTTTTGAGGTGATGTTGTATTAGTAATTAATACTACTAATACAAATAATCTTAGTGATCTTGGTATTAAAGCTGATGGTTCAAATGTTCAATGAAGTGTTTTAACAGATGCTGCAAAATTAGGTAAACGTATCGTTTTAAATGATGATATGCATAACTTATTTATGACTGCGCTTACTGATTTACACTATAAAAATAAATGAGGAGAAAATAACGGTTCAGGTCAATATAGTCAACTAGGAAATGATTTTCATGATAATATTAATGCTCATAGTCCAATTGAAATTCAAGATGCAAGCGATTGGTTACAACCAGTTATCAAAAATAAAAATACAAAATTATTAAATGATGATATTGTTGATGAAATTAGTAATGAAAATAAGTGGGATGTAGCAATGATGTATAACGGTGATTTATTATCTGCAATTGCTGATGATCCTGATTCTTATAATGGTAAGTACCTTGTTGTTAGACCATATATGGGGACTAATGTTTGAAATGATGATATGGTAATTAGTAAAGATTCTCCTCATAAAGATTTAGCTTTTAAATTTATTAATTATATAATGCAAAAACAAACACAAGTTGATTTAAGTAGTGAATTTGGTTATACCTCACCTTTACAAGCAGCCATGGATGAAGTTAGTACTAATTTTTCAGCAGAAATTTGAAAGCATTTATATATTCCAAAAAATGGTCAATTACCTGATCCATTAGATCCAAGTAAGCATCATGAAGGATATTTTAACGGTTTATATACTCGTAGTTTTGACCCACAAATGCAAACCGCTTATAATAGATTATTAGCACGTTAATAAAATAAATTGTAATATTAAGTTTAAAAAAATATAAAAAAATATTGTAACTTATAGTATAATTTAATACGAAAGGGGTTAATTCATTGTGGCACGTCGTAAAAAGCGAGAAAAAGAAGACAAAGAAAAAATATGAAACTATTCTATTCAAAAAATTGAGAAATATTTTAAAGGATTATCTGAATTTTGAACATTGAATGTGCAAGCTCCTTGTCCGTGGTGTTGTTTGCCAATGATAAAAGGTGCTTATCAAGGTGAACAACCAACTTCAGCATTTGCTTGAAATATTGATCACATTGATGGTGATCCAAATAATAATAGTTTAGAAAATTTACAACCAATGCATGTTGAATGTAATATTAAAAAAAATTAATCATAAATTAAAAATTCAATGACTATTTAATTCAATCATTGAATTTTTAATTTAATTTTTATCTTAATTAAGAAAAATTATTTTGAAAATTATTTTACTATTAGTGTTCTTTTTAATTAAAAATATTCAATCTTTTTTAAAAAGAATATTGTCTTTTTTTATAATAAGTGTAATATTATTTTTAAGGACAGAGTATTTCTTTCCTTATAATTTTAATAGGTGTATAGCAAAGTTTATATAATTATTAAAATTATTAATATTAAAATATAAAAACTAAATTTAATTGGTTTACTTTAAACCTTAGTTTTATTTTATTAAAACTAAGGTTTAAACTATTTTAATATTTTTTCCTATTTTAATATTTTAGTTAAAAATAGCAAGTTAAAGCGTTAAGATATATTTTTCACTTTAGATTATTTTAAAAATAATGCTAGGAAAGGATTGTTAAAATGAAATATAAAATAAATAGTAATATCCCGAGTAAAGATATGGTTAATCAGGTTAAACATAAAAAAATAAAAACAGGATCTAATTCAATATATACAATTAATGTTGAAAAAAATAAGAAGAAAAGAATCTTATTATTTTCGTTGTATTTATTAGCATTTGGTTCTACAACAGTTACTACAATATTACTCTTACATACTACTGCTGCTTTCAATAATTCTGAATTTAATCCTAATTCTAATAATAAATTATGAGATGATTATTATCAAAAACATCATCGTAACTCTAAACCTATTAGTTTAAATTCTACTATTGCTTATTTTAGTAAATCAACAAATATTGTTAATTTTAATGTTATTGAAAATGCTGCTGATAATGGTAATATTGATTTTACAAATGTTTTAAGTAGTATTGATAATAATTTACAAAAAACTGATCCTAAAATTGAAAGTGATATTGATAATGATAATTCAAATTTATTACCAATTAATTTTTTCTTAAATGCTAATTATAATCCAGCAGTTAAGTTTACTGTTGGTAATGATAAAAAGCCGATAACTAATACTTCTTTTATTTTGCCAAAGAACTTTAATGAGTCTAAAAGTTACGTTTTAAATTTAACAACTAATGATCAAGCATCAATTTTTGGTATTGAAAATACTAACGTTAATATTGAAATGAATATTAATATTATAAATCAAGTTGCAATTAATATTGCTAGTTTACCAGTTAACTTTCCTGATAAAATTATTAATATTACTAATCCTGAAAATGCTACTATTGATTCAATAAAAGATAAATGATTAATTCCAACAATTCAAGATCAATTTGCAACAACTTTAATTAAAGCATTAAATGTACTCAAAAAAGAAATTAAACCTAGTTATTACAAAATTGAATTTCAAAATGGTTCAGAATCACAAAACTTTACTAAAAGTGTTCCTGTTCAATTTTCAATTACATCTTTAGATAATAATCCTTGAAACTTTACAGGAAAAAAAGATGATTGCACTATAAATGTTAAAAATGATATTGCTGATTTAAGTAGTATGAAAGAATTAACTAATGAAATTGAAGCGCAATATAATAATGATAAAGATAATAAAAACTTTCAAATTACTTTAGATAATCAAAAAGATAAACATGGTAACTATATTAATGCTGATGTTAGTTTATCAGAAGATAATCTTAAATTTATTAATGATCAAATTATTAAAGGTGTTCAAACAATTTGTCAAAATTATTTCCAAAAAAATTATTCAGATCTTAATATTGAAGATAGTGATTATACAATATCAACAAATTTAAAAGTTGGTGATAATATCTTTAATAATAAGTTAGGTAAAAATATTGAAATAAAAATAACTGCTAGTCCTAATGATCATAAATTAACAAAAAGTTTAGATAGCATTAAGGCGATTATTCATGGTCATAATAAAAATAATATTACTGGTAATTATTCTTCACCAAAAGATTTTGCATTAAAAGGTATTTGATTAAAAGATGGTCAAGATGCAAATATTTTACAAGAAGGTCAACATTTTTATGAACAAGATAATTTATTAGACAATTGAATTACTAATAAAAATAGTTTATTAAATACAATTAATAACAATTCTTATCATCCAGTTAAGGATGCATTTACTGGACAGTTCACTATGAATTATTTATTAGATGGTGACACAAAACCAAGTGGTATGTCAGTTGATATTAGTAAAGATATTAAAGGTGGTAAGGTAAATAATTTCTGAGATTTAATTACTCAAACAAAAAGTATTTTTCTAGAAACCGATGTTGCAGTAACAACAAAATCGGGTTGAGAGTTAAATAATGTAAAACTAGTATTTACTGACAGCGAAACACAACCAACTACAGATAATACACTTTATACTCTTGATTTATCAGAAAGATTTGCTGGCAAAACTATTAGCGATCGTGCTACTTTAACATTCCCTGATTTTAATTTTAATTTTAATTACCAGTTAGTAAGTTAAAAAAAGGAAAAACTAATATGAAACAATTACTAATCATTTTAAGTACATTAACAACATTAACTTTAACAAGTAGTAGTATTATTAATATTATTGATGATACTAATACTACCATTAATAAATTATTAGCAAATAAATCATCAATAAGTGATTCTGTAACTTCATTATTTAATAATCAATATGGCTATTTAAATGATAGTGATATAATAACTAATCAATCAATAACTGATCATAAGTTTTATAGTTATGACACATCAGCTTTAAAAAGTTATACTTTTGCTAATGCAAGAGATGTTTTTTTAGTAAATAACGAAGGAACTTTAATTTATAATCCTGATGTTATTATTCCTGCTGATCAAAAATTAAATATTGAAAATACGATGCAAGAAATGATTAGTCATAAAAAAATAACTACAGTTAAAGCAAATTACAATTCTTATAGTAATAGTCAGTATTCATCTACTGATTTTAGTGGTGATAATACTGATTGACAATATTTGCAATTTGGTGGTGTTAATAAACAAATTGATATTTCACAACAAGTAGGTGCTGATAAAGTTGAACATAGCAATAGTTTAAGTGAAACATCAGGTTTATATTATATTGCTAAAGCAGTAATTGAAAATAAGATTAGTCAGTCAGTTGCTATTAATTTGGGAATATATTTTATAGCACAAAGTAGTTTAAAAGGAAAAATTAATAATGAATTAATTACTAAAATTATTGATTTAATTATTAATAATAAATACGTTTATAATTTTATGTTAAATATGCCATTTTCAAATGATGATACAAGTTATGTCATTGGTTATATTTTTGATCATAATAATAATATTATTGAGTTAAATTATAATCATTATAGTTACGAAAAAAGTAATACAAGTAATTTTGAAACTCATGTTAGTCCTGGTCCTTTTGCTTCATTTGATTATACAGGTGATATTTATATTAATTATCAGGATTTATATTATTTAATTAATAATCAAAATAATTGAGATGTAATTTATAAGTATTTTATTAATGGAAACTTATTTGATTATAGTAATATGGAGCATGAAATTGGTGATAATTGAACTTTTAAAAATTTTTGAAATTCTATATTTAAAGATAATTTAACAAAATTTTTAAATAATGTGGGTGTTAATGGAATAATAATTCATATTGACTGTTATGGTACAGATATATGACATCCTTCTTTAATTAATACATTTTATATTAAAAGTATTTCTCAATGAAATTAAGTACTTACATACTAAATTTAGTTTTTAAAATAAGCATTTTATTAATCTTCTTAAATAAAATTAATAAAGTGTTATATTTAGTATAGATTAGTCAGATATTTTTTATAAAATAATTTTTAGTAAACTTAAAACGAAAGGAGAATGTAACATGAAACAATTACTAATAGCATTAAGTACATTAACAACATTAACTTTAACAAGTAGTATTATTAATACTATTGATGTTGCTAACACTACCGTTAATAAACTATTAACAAATAAATCATCAATAAATGATACTTTATCTTCAGTGTTCAATAATCAATATGGTTATTTAAGTAGTAATGATTGAATTACTAATCAAATAGATAATAACTATTATAGTTATGATACTAGTCATGCTAATTATTTATTAAGTGATGGTAAGACATCAGCACGAACATTATTTACTGTTGATAATAAAGGTGAATTAGTTTATAAAAAGGATGCTGTAATACCACCAAAAGATAAAGTCGAAGTTGATGCTACTAAACAAGAAATGATTACTCATAAAAAAATTACCACAGTTAAAGATAAATATAATCTATATAGTAAAAGTGAATATTCTCATACATATTTTAGTGGTGATAATACTGATTGACAATATATTCAATTTGGTGGAGTTGAAAAACATATTGATATTTCAAATCAAGTAGGTGCTGATAAAGTTGAACATAGCAATAGTTTAAGTGAAGCATTAGGTTTATATTATATTGCAAAAGCAGCAAAAAATAATTTAATTGATAATGCTATTGCTAATAAAATAGGTCAATATTTTATGACGCAAAGTAGTTTAAAAGGACAAATTAATGATAATTTAATGAATATTATTATTAATTTAATTAGTAAAAATAATAATATTTTTAATTTTATATATAGTGCGCCAATGAATGTAAATGATAAAAATTATTCAATTAATTATATTTTTGATAAAGATAATAATTTAATTGAAGTTTATTATACTGAATTTGATAAATCAAATATAGAAAATAACTTAAATTATAAATGAAATGATTCATATAATTGATTTAGTTCAAATTATAGTGATTATTCTAATACATATACAATAGTAAAATGAACTGACTATGCAAGTGATTGAAATACTTTTACTAATAAATATCCAACTTTTAATTTTGATGCTAATTCATATTTAAAAGTTTCAACGGGAAGTGGTAAAGAAGACTATAAATCTTTAAATTCTCAAGTCGCAACCACAAATATAAAAACTAATCAACAAAAAGATATTGATAATTCAATTTTTCAAGTCAATATTAGTACGTGACCACCATATGATCCAAATTACCCAGGAGGTGTAGGAACTGCTATTGATATTTATTTAGAACTTTGACGTGATGATAATAATATTTATTGAAAATGACATATAATGACAGCTACTTTTTTAGGTTCCACTTCATATTCTGATGTTAAATTAAATAATATAACATTTAATAATATTATGAATTAAATAAATATGTTTTTTCAAAGTAATTATTTATTATTAAATTTAATTACGATTTTAAAAATGGTAAAAAGTAAAAGAAGGTATTGTAAACGAAACAGTTTTTATTAACTCTAAGTACAGTAACAACATTAACAATAGCAAGTAATACGATGTTTAATAGTATGATGATAGTGGATCAAAAAAACAATAGTGCTAGTAAAAAGAAAATAATACCTGTCATTCCAATAAATCAAAATAAATCATTATTTAATAATCAATATGGTTATTTAAATAATAATGATTGAATTACTAATCAATCAATAATAGACAATAAGTATTATAGTTATGATACTAGTCATGCTGATTATCCATTAAGTGATGGTAAGACGTTAGCACGAACATTATTTACTGTTGATAATAAAGGTGAATTAATTTATAAAAAAGATGCTATGATACCAGACAAAGATAAAGTTGACGTTAATAATACTAAACAAGAAATGATATTTCATCGTAAAGTTGCTACTATTAATAATCCAACTAACAGTTATAGTGGTAGCCAATATGATATTAATTATTTTGCTGGTGACGGTATTAATTGAAAATATGTTCAACAAAGTGAAGTGGAAACTCATATTGATATTTCACAACAAGAAAATGCTAATAATGTTGAAAATAATAATAGTTTAAGTGAAGGTTTAGGACTATATTATATTGCTAAGGCAGTAAGAGAATCAGATGGCTCTTTTAAAGAACAAGATGCTGATATTTTAGCACACTATTTTATTACTCAAAGTAGTCTAAACGGTAGTTTAAGTGATGTTTTAATTGACAAAATTGTTCATTTATTGATTACTAATGATAATGCTTATGATTATATGACTAATGTTCCGTTTTTAACTAATGATAATAGTAAGTATACAATTAATTACATTTTTGATGAGTTTAACAATATCATTCAAATTTATTACGGTTATTATGATAAAGCTTTTGATCTTTCAACTTTGTCATTAATAATTCCACAACAAGTAATATCAGTAAAAACACCAGAAGCAACTCCAATTACTGATATAAAAGCTAATTTAGTTAGTAAAATTCAAACAGAATTTAAACAAAAATTAAGTCAGCAATTAAAAATTAATTCAGAAGATATTAATGATAAATATTACAATATTTTTATTAAAGATAATAAACAAAATCAAGATTTTACTAACGCAGTAAATATTGATTATAAAATAACTAGTTCTTGAAAAAATGCTAATCAATTAAATTTTGCAGGTACTTATCAAGGACAAGTTGAGGCTTTTATGTAATCTGTGTATCTTTGTTTTACAAGGTACTAGTTTAGATTAATTCTGTCTTCAAATTTTATCATAAAATGAGCAATTGCTGTATTTCAATTTTGAATAGGCATTGTTCATTTTTTTGTTATATTTTCAATTGCTAAGTAAAATATTTTGAAAACTGCCATATCGTTAGGAAAAACTTTTTTTATTTCTAATAACTTTTCGTAATTGACTATTAACAGATTCAATAGCATTTGTAGTATAAATTACTCTTTTAATTTCTGGTGGATAACTAATAAAAACCATTAAATTATCTCAATTTTTATATCAAGATTTAGTAATTTGAGGATATTGTTTATTTCATTTATTTTCAAACGATTCTAAAGCTTGCATTGCTTGTTCTTCACTACATGCACTATAAATTGGTTTTAAATCTGTAACTAGAGATTTTCGATGTTTGTATGAAACATATTTTAAACTATTTCTAATTTGATGAACTATGCATAATTGATGTTCGGTTTTAGGATAAACTGATTGTATTGCTTCTGACATGCCTGTTAAATTATCACTACAAGCAATAAGAATATCATTTAAGCCTCGATTTTTCATTTCTGTAAAATTAGATAATCAAAATTTAGAACCTTCATTTTCACTAATTCATAAACCTAAAACATCTTTTTTACCTTCTAAATCAACTCCTAGTGCTATATAAAATGATTTGTTAATAATCCGTTTATCTTGTCGTACTTTAACTACTATACAATCAAAATAAACAATCGGATAAATACTTTCTAATGGCCGATTTTGCCATGCTTTGACATCATCAATAACATCATCAGTAATTTGACTAATAACACTTTCACTAATATCTGCACCATGATATAACTCTTGCAACTGCATTCTAATGTCAGATACTGTCATACCTTTTGCATATAGTGAAAGAACTTGTTGATCAAAACCATCAAATCTTCTTTGTCTTTTTGGCACTATTACAGGAGTAAAATTACTATTACGATCTCGTGGTACATCAATTTCAATTTTACCTTCTTGAGTTATTAATTTTTTTGAAGTTATGCCATTACGAGCATTTTCACTATTACTATGTTGATTTTTTTCATATCCTAAATAATTTTGCATTTCAGAATTCAACATTTTTTCCACTAATCTTTTTGTTAATTCTTTATATAAACCTCCTTCTTTAAAAACTGTTGTTAAATCTTCGGTATTTTCTAGTAATAAATCTACTGCTTGTGATATTGGATCATTATTATTAATGTTTTGTTTTTTAACCATTTGTAACTCACTCTTTCTAGTCATTTAATTATATTTACTAGAATTAATTAAACATAGTTATTTTTGTAATTTACACAGATTACTAAACATTACCTTAATTGGATTAATGACCTGAGTTGTAAATATAAATGGGACAGTTTTTTAAAATAATTGTATTAAATCTATTGGTCTTTTATAAGAGAGCGATTTTCTGGGTGTAGAATTAATTTGAAATGCTATAAAATTTAAATCTTTTTGTTTATATGAAGATAGATCTGTAGATTTGGGTAAATATCTTCTTAAAATACCATTATTATTTTCATTTAAACCCCTTTGGCAAGGTTTACCAGGATCTGCACGATCAAAAGTAATGGTTTTAACTGTTCCTTTTTGTAACTTTGAAATAAATTTTATTAGACTTGGTGCAAAACTAAGGTAATTCAAAATTATATATTCCTGTTATTAAATTAAATCTTAATGCAAATCTTCGTATTTTATTGCGATATTTTAAACTTAAAATTTTAAAATGTTTTAGTTTAGCAAATACGTGTTCAATTTTAATTCTAATTTTACTTAAAGTTTTATTGTATTCTTTTTGAATTGGTGTTAATTGATTGTATTTACTTTTTTTAAATGGCAAAAATGTATTTTTGTGAATATTTTGTATACCTTGATAACCTGAATCAACAAAAACTTGTTTTTCTGGATGAATAAAAGTTTTAGATTTTAGAAGCAATTTAAAATCATGAATGCTTCCAAAACAAAAAGCAGTTGAAATAATTTTTCCATTGGAAATATCAATAATTATTTGGGATTTGAGAGAATGATGTTTCTTTTTACCTGAAAAAAGTAATTTTAGTTTTTTTTAATTCTTTCAATTGGAGTTTCAGTGGCATCAATAGCTAACAAATTATTATTAGTACCTTTATTTTTTGTTAAATCTTTTTTTCCAGGTAAATTAAAAATTCCGCTTTTTATTAAAATATTTTCAATTCAAAAAATATTACGAATGCAACTAGTATGACTAATATTATATCTTTTTGCAATAACTCTATAACTACTATAGTCTTTTCAATATTCTAAAGTCATTAATAAACGCTCTTCAATTACAATTTTATTTTTTCTACCACCATAATATTTTTGTTTAGACTCAGCAATTTTTAAAATTTCAAGCATTTTATAAAATGTTTGTGGCTTTATGCCGACTAAACTATAAAATTCTTGATCATCTTTATATTTTTTCAACATAATAACTATCACCTTTAATATTAATAATAATCGTTAAATTGTTAAAATTAAAGGTTTTGCACCAAGTCTATTGAAGTCATTTATCTCATGAACAATGAGATTGAATAATTTGATTGTCATTGTTAGGTCAATCTGCTTATACTATTTCTCAATTTGCTAAAATTTCAAAAACATCAGCACGATTTAATCGTCAAAAATTTATGAAATCATCACAATTAGCAAAAACACAAAAACCATTCACAAAATTAAAAGGTAGAATTGAAATTGATGAAACTTTTATCAAAGAAATTCATAAAGGAAATTTCAAAAATCCAGATGATCCAAGAAAAAAATGAATTGAAGAAAATGCTAAAGATTTAAACTGTTGTATTGAAATGGCAATTGATGAAAATAAAAATATTTATGCTCAAACAACAAATACTAAAAGATTAACAAAAAAATGAGTACAAGAAAATTTAACATCTAAGCTTATCGAAGAAAAATAAATTATAGTTTGTGATATGCAAATACTATATGATACAGTAGCTAAACAAACAAAATGTACTCTCAAGAAATTTAAATCAAAAGAAAATAAAGAATTAAATTATAAAAATTTAAGTAATATCAGTAAAATACAATCAAGTTTAAAAGAATTTATTACTCATTATCACGGCATTGGATTTACCAATATTCAAAATTACCTCAATTTATGAAAATTTAAATACCAACATTATAAAATATCACCTTATGCAAAATCTGAAGCATTATATTTAAGTTTGTAAAAAAAATAAATCCCAAAATTAAATAAAATCAAATTTTAGGCCGGGTTGATGATTTTTTTTATTTCATCAAGAGTTTTTTTGAAAATTAAAACATTTTTTTGTTAATCTTTTAGTATTTGTTGTTTGAGCATAAATATTTTTATTTTCATCAATTGCCATTTCAATACAACAGTTTAAATCTTTAGCATTTTCTTCAATTCATTTTTTTCTTGGATCATCTGGATTTTTGAAATTTCCTTTATGAATTTCTTTGATAAAAGTTTCATCAATTTCAATTCTACCTTTTAATTTTGTGAATGGTTTTTGTGTTTTTGCTAATTGTGATGATTTCATAAATTTTTGACGATTAAATCATGCTGATGTTTTTGAAATTTTAGCAAATTGAGAAATAGTATAAGCGGATTGACCTAACAATGACAATCAAATTATTCAATCTCATTGTTCATGAGATAAATGACTTCAATAGACTTGGTGCAAAACCTTTAATTTTAACAATTTAACGATTATTATTAATATTAAAGGTGATAGTTATTATGTTGAAAAAATATAAAGATGATCAAGAATTTTATAGTTTAGTCGGCATAAAGCCACAAACATTTTATAAAATGCTTGAAATTTTAAAAATTGCTGAGTCTAAACAAAAATATTATGGTGGTAGAAAAAATAAAATTGTAATTGAAGAGCGTTTATTAATGACTTTAGAATATTGAAAAGACTATAGTAGTTATAGAGTTATTGCAAAAAGATATAATATTAGTCATACTAGTTGCATTCGTAATATTTTTTGAATTGAAAATATTTTAATAAAAAGCGGAATTTTTAATTTACCTGGAAAAAAAGATTTAACAAAAAATAAAGGTACTAATAATAATTTGTTAGCTATTGATGCCACTGAAACTCCAATTGAAAGAATTAAAAAAAACTAAAATTACTTTTTTCAGGTAAAAAGAAACATCATTCTCTCAAATCCCAAATAATTATTGATATTTCCAATGGAAAAATTATTTCAACTGCTTTTTGTTTTGGAAGCATTCATGATTTTAAATTGCTTCTAAAATCTAAAACTTTTATTCATCCAGAAAAAAAAGTTTTTGTTGATTCAGGTTATCAAGGTATACAAAATATTCATAAAAATACATTTTTGCCATTTAAAAAAAGTAAATACAATAAATTAACACCAATTCAAAAAGAATACAATAAAACTTTAAGTAAAATTAGAATTAAAATTGAACACGTATTTGCTAAACTAAAACGTTTTAAAATTTTAAGTTTAAAATATCGCAATAAAATACGAAGATTTGCATTAAGATTTAATTTAATAGCAGGAATATATAATTTTGAATTACCTTAGTTTTGCACCAAGTCTAATACATAAAGAACAATTTAATAATAAATTAAATGAAATTAAAAATCATTATACAAAAAATAATTTAAATAATAAATTTATAAAAGATATAAGTAATAATGTATTAAATAAATATAAAAAAATTAAGGAGTAAATAATGACTAAAGAAATTGAACAACAAATTAAAAATTTTACTATTCAAATAAGTCAAAAATTAAATAAAAATGAACAAGAAGTTTTAAATAAAATTATTAATAATTATATAAATTTAAGTAAAACTTTAAATGAAATAACTAATAAACATAAAAAAGAACATTAAAATATCTATATTTAATATATAAAATATGATATAATTAACATAAAGAAGATAGCTATAGGATTATAATTAATCTGTACACTGGTGATATATGATGAATTTCATGTCTTCTTTTTTTTATTTAGATAAATATAAAAAAAGTTACCTTAATTGGTAACTTTTTAATTAGGTGCCAACCTAATCATATACAGAATGAATTATACTTACCTAATGTGTAAGTATTTTCATATTATACATTATTTTAAGATTATGGAAAAATATTATTTTCAAAAGAAAGCAAAAAATAGAGAAGCAACTATTATCATCAAAATTATTGTTGCTGTCATCATAATAATTATTAAAAAAAACTTATTATTATAGATTTTATCAACAAATTTTTCCTTTTCTATTTCATGAGTTATAACATTTTTTTTAATTTTCACAAAAAATCTTGATATTACTTTTAATTTTAAATTAAAAGTAATATTTTTATATCGGGGGTGATTTTTTGTGACTAATAATGAATTAATTGATGTTTTAAAAAACAAAAAAGATGAAGAATTTATAAAAATTATTAGACATTTTAAAAATAGAATTCAACAAATTGAGAAAAAAGAAAAATTAGATGCAATTGATAAAACATTTAAAGAAAAAGGAATTCAATGTCCAAATTGTAAATCTTATTGATGTGTAAAAAATGGTTTTAAGAATAATAAGCAAAAATATTTATGCAAAGATTGTAAAAGTAGCTTTGATGCTTTAAGAAATCATTTTTTACATTGAAGTCATTTATCTCATGAACAATGAGATTGAATAATTTGATTGTCATTGTTAGGTCAATCTGCTTATACTATTTCTCAATTTGCTAAAATTTCAAAAACATCAGCATGATTTAATCGTCAAAAATTTATGAAATCATCACAATTAGCAAAAACACAAAAACCATTCACAAAATTAAAAGGTAGAATTGAAATTGATGAAACTTTTATCAAAGAAATTCATAAAGGAAATTTCAAAAATCCAGATGATCCAAGAAAAAAATGAATTGAAGAAAATGCTAAAGATTTAAACTGTTGTATTGAAATGGCAATTGATGAAAATAAAAATATTTATGCTCAAACAACAAATACTAAAAGATTAACACAAAAATGAGTACAAGAAAATTTAACATCTAAGCTTATCGAAGAAAAATCAATTATAGTTTGTGATATGCAAATACTATATGATACAGTAGCTAAACAAACAAAATGTACTCTCAAGAAATTTAAATCAAAAGAAAATAAAGAATTAAATTATAAAAATTTAAGTAATATCAGTAAAATACAATCAAGTTTAAAAGAATTTATTACTCATTATCATGGCATTGGATTTACCAATATTCAAAATTACCTCAATTTATGAAAATTTAAATACCGACATTATAAAATATCACCTTATGCAAAATCTGAAGCATTATATTTCAGTTTGTAAAAAAAATAAATCCCAAAATTAAATAAAATCAAATTTTAGGCCAGGTTGATGATTTTTTTTATTTCATCAAGAGTTTTTTTTGAAAATTAAAAAATAATTGTGGAAAAGAGTTCGAAAGACTAAAAAATTATTATCAAAAAAATCAAGAAGAAGACTTTCGTAATAACATATTATTTGTTATTAACAGTCATTTTAATGGAACAGCAACTGGTGAAACCTTTAATGTTTCTGGAAAAACAGATATATTATTAAGATATGATAACTCTAATGTTTTTATTGCAGAATGTAAAATATGAAGTGGTATTTCTCATTTTAAAAAAGCTATTGATCAATAGACTTGGTGCAAAACCTTTAATTTTAACAATTTAACGATTATTATTAATATTAAAGGTGATAGTTATTATGTTGAAAAAATATAAAGATGATCAAGAATTTTATAGTTTAGTCGGCATAAAGCCACAAACATTTTATAAAATGCTTGAAATGTTAAAAATTGCTGAGTCTAAACAAAAATATTATGGTGGTAGAAAAAATAAAATTGTAATTGAAGAGCGTTTATTAATGACTTTAGAATATTGAAAAGACTATAGTAGTTATAGAGTTATTGCAAAAAGATATAATATTAGTCATACTAGTTGCATTCGTAATATTTTTTGAATTGAAAATATTTTAATAAAAAGCGGAATTTTTAATTTACCTGGAAAAAAAGATTTAACAAAAAATAAAGGTACTAATAATAATTTGTTAGCTATTGATGCTACTGAAACTCCAATTGAAAGAATTAAAAAAAACTAAAATTACTTTTTTCAGGTAAAAAGAAACATCATTCTCTCAAATCCCAAATAATTATTGATATTTCCAATGGAAAAATTATTTCAACTGCTTTTTGTTTTGGAAGCATTCATAATTTTAAATTGCTTCTAAAATCTAAAACTTTTATTCATCCAGAAAAACAAGTTTTTGTTGATTCAGGTTATCAAGGTATACAAAATATTCATAAAAATACATTTTTGCCATTTAAAAAAAGTAAATACAATCAATTAACACCAATTCAAAAAGAATACAATAAAACTTTAAGTAAAATTAGAATTAAAATTGAACACGTATTTGCTAAACTAAAACGTTTTAAAATTTTAAGTTTAAAATATCGCAATAAAATACGAAGATTTGCATTAAGATTTAATTTAATAGCAGGAATATATAATTTTGAATTACCTTAGTTTTGCACCAAGTCTATTATAGAACTAACACAATTTAATTTTTATATAAGTGTCCTTTTTAATTTTACAATTAAAGAAACTTAATATAAGTTTTAAACTCATTACTTATTCAAAAGTAAATGAGTTTTTTTTATTTTTTTTAAAAAAGGAGAAGTTAATAATGACTTGATTAGAAGTAGAAAAGGCAATTGCAGATTTAGATGAAAGACAAAAAGATGAAACTAATTTTATATTAGTTGATAGTAATTATCATCCAGAAATGACTAAGAAAAAATACAAATATCTTTAATTTTAAAATTAAAAAGGACACTTATATAAAAATTAAATTGTGTTAGGTCTATAATTAAGAAAAGAAAGGAATTAGCGCAATGTATAAGTATCTGAGTATTGAATCAATAATAGCAATAAAAGAATATAAAAATTATGGATTTTCGATTCGTAAAATAGCAAAAATTGTTGATTATAGTAAATCAACTGTACATAGAGTTTGTAGATTATTAAATAAAAACTTATTGCCATTAGAAATATTGAATCAATTTCAAAAAAATAAACAAAATGCAGGCAGAAAATTAATAATTTTAAATTTAACAGAAATTAATAGTATTAATCATTTGTTAATTACTAAAAAGTATGCTCTTGATATAATAGACTTGGTGCAAAACCTTTAATTTTAACAATTTAACGATTATTATTAATATTAAAGGTGATAGTTATTATGTTGAAAAAATATAAAGATGATCAAGAATTTTATTTTAATTTTCAAAAAAACTCTTGATGAAATAAAAAAAATCATCAACCTGGCCTAAAATTTGATTTTATTTAATTTTGGGATTTATTTTTTTTACAAACTGAAATATAATGCTTCAGATTTTGCATAAGGTGATATTTTATAATGTTGGTATTTAAATTTTCATAAATTGAGGTAATTTTGAATATTGGTAAATCCAATGCCATGATAATGAGTAATAAATTCTTTTAAACTTGATTGTATTTTACTGATATTACTTAAATTTTTATAATTTAATTCTTTATTTTCTTTTGATTTAAATTTCTTGAGAGTACATTTGGTTTGTTTAGCTACTGTATCATATAGTATTTGCATATCACAAACTATAATTGATTTTTCTTCGATAAGCTTAGATGTTAAATTTTCTTGTACTCATTTTTGTGTTAATCTTTTAGTATTTGTTGTTTGAGCATAAATATTTTTATTTTCATCAATTGCCATTTCAATACAACAGTTTAAATCTTTAGCATTTTCTTCAATTCATTTTTTTCTTGGATCATCTGGATTTTTGAAATTTCCTTTATGAATTTCTTTGATAAAAGTTTCATCAATTTCAATTCTACCTTTTAATTTTGTGAATGGTTTTTGTGTTTTTGCTAATTGTGATGATTTCATAAATTTTTGACGATTAAATCATGCTGATGTTTTTGAAATTTTAGCAAATTGAGCAATAGTATAAGCGGATTGACCTAACAATGACAATCAAATTATTCAATCTCATTGTTCATGAGATAAATGACTTCAATGTAAAAAATGATTTCTTAAAGCATCAAAGCTACTTTTACAATCTTTGCATAAATATTTTTGCTTATTATTCTTAAAACCATTTTTTACACATCAATAAGATTTACAATTCGGACATTGAATTCCTTTTTCTTTAAATTTTTTATCAATTGCATCTAATTTTTCTTTTTTCTCAATTTGTTTAATTCTATTTTTAAAATGTCTAATAATTTTTATAAATTCTTCATCTTTTTTGTTTTTTAAAACATCAATTAATTTATTATTAGTCACAAAAAATCACCCCTGATATAAAAATATTACTTTTAATTTAAAATTAAAAGTAATATCAAGATTTTTTGTGAAAATTAAAAGAATTTTATAGTTTAGTCGGCATAAAGCCACAAACATTTTATAAAATGCTTGAAATTTTAAAAATTGCTGAGTCTAAACAAAAATATTATGGTGGTAGAAAAAATAAAATTGTAATTGAAGAGCGTTTATTAATGACTTTAGAATATTGAAAAGACTATAGTAGTTATAGAGTTATTGCAAAAAGATATAATATTAGTCATACTAGTTGCATTCGTAATATTTTTTGAATTGAAAATATTTTAATAAAAAGCGGAATTTTTAATTTACCTGGAAAAAAAGATTTAACAAAAAATAAAGGTACTAACAATAATTTGTTAGCTATTGATGCTACTGAAACTCCAATTGAAAGAATTAAAAAAGGAAATTATCCCCGCATGTACTAGTGTGGAGGAAAAAATGAATTGAAATGAATTCAACAGCATATTTCAAACTGAAAACGATTGTTTGAAATATATAGCGAAGTTGAAAATAATGACATGCATCAGGTGTGCTTCTTCTAGTTTGAATACTTCTGATTTGAGAAGAATACGATGTTTGAACTGTAACCAAACATTTAGTATTCTTTATGGAACCATTTTTTATAAGTCACAGACCCAAATGACATCTTGGTTTTATCTCATCTTTAGATGAATAAACACAAAGCATGGCATACCAGCAACCGATGTTGCAAGGGAATTGGGTGTGACCTATAAAACAGATTGAAGAATGTGTCATGAAATCAGGACTATAATTGGAAATCAAGATGCAGGTTTCATTGTTGATGGCACAGCACAGATGGATGAAATGTATCTTTCACATTTAGGTTTTAAAAAACAAGGAAGATCCTTGTTGAATAAAACTTTGATTGTTGGAGTTTATGAGAAAACCAGTAACAAACTAATTGTGAAGGTTCTGAAAAATGCAGATGAAAAAAACCTTTTAAGATTTGCATTGAAACACATTTTTACTGAGTGTTGTCTATTTACGGATTCTTGGAAGGGATATGTAAGTTTCAAAAACTTCTATCCCAAACATGAAATCGTAAATCATGAAGTTGGGTATGTGTCACCAACAGGTGTAAACACAAACCAGATTGAATCAGCATGAAAGCACATCCGACGAACTTTCCGAACACACATAAGAGTTTCAAAGCACAATATTCATTTATATGCAAAAGAATCAGCATATAAATTCAATAACATACCTAGTTTTGAAACTGTAATTTTGTGTTTGATTTAAATACATGCGGGGATAATTTCCTAGGTAGGCTTTTATCTCCATTTATGTGATAAAATTTAAAAATAGTACATAAAGGGATAAAAGCCTTAAAAAAAACTAAAATTACTTTTTTCAGGTAAAAAGAAACATCATTCTCTCAAATCCCAAATAATTATTGATATTTCCAATGGAAAAATTATTTCAACTGCTTTTTGTTTTGGAAGCATTCATGATTTTAAATTGCTTCTAAAATCTAAAACTTTTATTCATCCAGAAAAACAAGTTTTTGTTGATTCAGGTTATCAAGGTATACAAAATATTCATAAAAATACATTTTTGCCATTTAAAAAAAGTAAATACAATCAATTAACACCAATTCAAAAAGAATACAATAAAACTTTAAGTAAAATTAGAATTAAAATTGAACACGTATTTGCTAAACTAAAACGTTTTAAAATTTTAAGTTTAAAATATCGCAATAAAATACGAAGATTTGCATTAAGATTTAATTTAATAGCAGGAATATATAATTTTGAATTACCTTAGTTTTGCACCAAGTCTAATTGCTAACTTTTTAAAGGAAAATAAAATAAAAAGTATTTCAACAAAAACTTTATATAACATGTTTAAAACAAATCGAATGGGTTTTGATGAAAATAACTTATTGAGAAAAGGCAAAAATAAATCTCACAAACAAAAAGAAACTAGGGGCAAAATTAATAATTGTAAGTCTATTCATGAAAGAAATTTAATCATTCCTAATATTAAAAATATACAAGAATTTGGTCATTTAGAAGGTGATACTATCATTGGCAAAGATCATAAAAGTTCTATTATTACTTTGGCTGATATATGATCAAAAACCACAATTCCTTTAGTAACTAAAAATCATAAATCAGAAAATATTACGAAAAGTATAATAAAATTTATTTCAAAGTTACAAAAAGGAACAGTTAAAACCATTACTTTTGATCGTGGTAAAGAATTTAGTAAATGAAGATTAATCGAAAAAATTTGTAATGTCAAAATTTATTTTGCAGATCCTGGTAAACCTTGCCAAAGGGGTTTAAATGAAAATAATAATGGTATTTTAAGAAGATATTTACCAAAATCTACAGATCTATCTTCATATAAACAAAAAGATTTAAATTTTATAGCATTTCAAATTAATTCTACACCCAGAAAATCGCTCTCTTATAAAAGACTAATAGATTTAATACAATTATTTTAAAAAACTGTCCCATTTATATTTACAACTCAGGTACTGAAAAAAATTTAAAACAAAGCATTCAACAACAGCAAAAACGTTAAAAATTATTTGTGCGTCCACTAAAGGACTTGTTAAGGGGGCTTATGAAGGGATTCCTGAAGGTGCTGTTAGAGGTACTATTATTGGTGCTTCTGGTGTTTTGGTTACAACTTTTTTTGTATCTCCGCCTGCCGGCATTATTGTTGCAGGAGCTGCTGTTGCTGGTGGTGTTACTTATGCAGTTGTTAAAGGTAGTCATGTAGCTATTATAAAAGGAAAAGTAGCAGCAAAAAAATTTGATGAAAAGAAAAAAAGTACAAAAACAAGATTTAGAAGAAGCACAAAAACACGCAATAAATTTTAATACAGATTTACAAAATAAAACAAAAACTAAATCAAAAAAATCAATTAATTTATAGGATAGGTAATTTTTAATTTCATTAAATTGTGGAAAACTATTTTTACTTTTATTTTAAATTTTTGTATTAAAATAAGTGTTATTTAATAAATATAAATCTTATTTAATTATTGATAAAAGCATGTTAAAATTGTAAAGAATTATATTATAGAAGAGGATAAGTATGGAAAATAAAAACCAAGAAGTTAATTTTGAAAATAATAGTGAAAATACATTTCCAAGAACTAAGTTTTTGATAAGTGTTGGCTATTTAATAATACAAGTATTAATTCCCGGGATTATTCTTTTTTTTACTACTAGTACTGATTTTACTTTTACTTTTAAATTACCTTTTTGAATAATGGTACTTTCTAGTTTAAGTTTAATCATATTTACTTTTATTATAACCTTTATTACATATAAGTTAAAATTACATCAATTAGATCAATTTACATATAGTATTCCATTTGCTTTTGTTTTATCATTATTTTATTTGTCAGGATACTTTTTAACTCCTCAACAAATTTTAATACGTTTTATTATTTCAATCGCTGGTGCTGTTATTGGTATTTTTTTAACGAGTATTATTTTATTATTAGTATTAAGAAAAAAACAAAAAAAATCATATATTAAGTTATAATAAGTGATATAAATCTAAAAAAATAAAACGAAAAAAAGGCGCGTAATATATGTTACGCACCTTTTTAAATATATGTTTTTTATTTACTGTATAAAAATTATTCAATAGACTTGGTGCAAAACTAAGGTAATTCAAAATTATATATTCCTGCTATTAAATTAAATCTTAATGCAAATCTTCGTATTTTATTGCGATATTTTAAACTTAAAATTTTAAAACGTTTTAGTTTAGCAAATACGTGTTCAATTTTAATTCTAATTTTACTTAAAGTTTTATTGTATTCTTTTTGAATTGGTGTTAATTGATTGTATTTACTTTTTTTAAATGGCAAAAATGTATTTTTATGAATATTTTGTATACCTTGATAACTCTGGATGAATAAAAGTTTTAGATTTTAGAAGCAATTTAAAATCATGAATGCTTCCAAAACAAAAAGCAGTTGAAATAATTTTTCCATTGGAAATATCAATAATTATTTGGGATTTGAGAGAATGATGTTTATTTTTACCTGAAAAAAGTAATTTTATTTTTTTTAATTCTTTCAATTGGAGTTTCAGTAGCATCAATAGCTAACAAATTATTATTAGTACCTTTATTTTTTGTTAAATCTTTTTTTCCAGGTAAATTAAAAATTCCGCTTTTTATTAAAATATTTTCAATTCAAAAAATATTACGAATGCAACTAGTATGACTAATATTATATCTTTTTGCAATAACTCTATAACTACTATAGTCTTTTCAATATTCTAAAGTCATTAATAAACGCTCTTCAATTACAATTTTATTTTTTCTACCACCATAATATTTTTGTTTAGACTCAGCAATTTTTAAAATTTCAAGCATTTTATAAAATGTTTGTGGCTTTATGCCGACTAAACTATAAAATTCTTGATCATCTTTATATTTTTTCAACATAATAACTATCACCTTTAATATTAATAATAATCGTTAAATTTTTAAAATTAAAGGTTTTGCACCAAGTCTATTATAGAACTAACACAATTTAATTTTTATATAAGTGTCCTTTTTAATTTTACAATTAAAGTTTTAAAAACTTAATAAATCTAAACATAAATAGTTAGGAATTTTTAGTTTAGATAATTGTAAAATAATAACTTAAAACACTTGATTATAAATATAAAAAGGTATATAATTTAACCAAAAATTAATAATTTAAAGTTGTCTTTTATTTAAAGAAAATTAAATTATAACTATTAACTTTACTCACCCCTAATTTGTTCACTTGTCTACGTAATTAGTGTCCAATAAAGTGTAACCTATCCATACATACTAGAAGCCGTAATCATAAAATGATTCGAAATTCAATATCCAGCTTTTGCTATTAGCATTTTTCCAAAGATAGCTGTTTTTGAAAGACATGAATAACCTTCTTCAACACCAATTTCGGGATATAAAGATAAAAGCGGAATCATTTCTTGATCAGCAGTTCTATTAAATATTGTTCTTCCCTCTTGTCAAATTTTTTCTGCGCCCCATTTTCATAAATTCATTGCTTGTGTACTAATTACCAATTGTACTGGAGTTACTCCAAAATCCACTAAATTATTTAAAGGATTTACTTTACTTCAATCAAATGATCCAATACTAGTAACTGCTACCCGAAATACTCGTTGTACAGTTTTCAAACCAACTGCTGCTGTTAATAAACCAGCTGTTCCAATTATTTTTTAGTATCTGATCATATTAAACTACTTCAACTATTATTAATAGTATTTGCTTCTATATTACTATCTATATCATTATTTATTAATAACTCTTCTTCTTGTGGCATTTTTTCTCTTCTCTCTATTTCTTTATTAAAACATAAAAAACACATTAGTAACAAACTTTACAAAAGTGGTTATAAACCATATTTTGTTAAATTGCTTTTATGTGTTTTAACATTAGTATAAAGGATTATCACTTAATAATCAATAGACTTGGTGCAAAACCTTTAATTTTAACAATTTAACGATTATTATTAATATTAAAGGTGATAGTTATTATGTTGAAAAAATATAAAGATGATCAAGAATTTTATAGTTTAGTCGGCATAAAGCCACAAACATTTTATAAAATGCTTGAAATTTTAAAAATTGCTGAGTCTAAACAAAAATATTGTGGTGGTAGAAAAAATAAAATTGTAATTGAAGAGCGTTTATTAATGACTTTAGAATATTGAAAAGACTATAGTAGTTATAGAGTTATTGCAAAAAGATATAATATTAGTCATACTAGTTGCATTCGTAATATTTTTTGAATTGAAAATATTTTAATAAAAAGCGGAATTTTTAATTTACCTTGAAAAAAAGATTTAACAAAAAATAAAGGTACTAATAATAATTTGTTAGCTATTGATGCCACTGAAACTCCAATTGAAAGAATTAAAAAAAACTAAAATTACTTTTTTCAGGTAAAAAGAAACATCATTCTCTCAAATCCCAAATAATTATTGATATTTCCAATGGAAAAATTATTTCAACTGCTTTTTGTTTTGGAAGCATTCATGATTTTAAATTGCTTCTAAAATCTAAAACTTTTATTCATCCAGAAAAACAAGTTTTTGTTGATTCAGGTTATCAAGGTATACAAAATATTCATAAAAATACATTTTTGCCATTTAAAAAAAGTAAATACAATCAATTAACACCAATTCAAAAAGAATACAATAAAAATTTAAGTAAAATTAGAATTAAAATTGAACACGTATTTGCTAAACTAAAACGTTTTAAAATTTTAAGTTTAAAATATCGCAATAAAATACGAAGATTTGCATTAAGATTTAATTTAATAGCAGGAATATATAATTTTGAATTACCTTAGTTTTGCACCAAGTCTAATATCTAATTCTCATACATTTGTAATTGTTCCAGCAAATAGTTTTTTATCAACTATTAATGATGAATATACTGAAGCATTTAATTCATATTTGTTTTTTACTTGACTAAAGCATAAATCAAGTTCATAAATATTATTATTATCAGTGGTAGCGTATATTTTGTTATTTAAATCTTCTATTGATAAAGAAAAAATTTTTTTAATTTTCACAAAAAATCTTGATATTACTTTTAATTTAAAATTAAAAGTAATATTTTTATATCAGGGGTGATTTTTTGTGACTAATAATGAATTAATTGATGTTTTAAAAAACAAAAAAGATGAAGAATTTATAAAAATTATTAGACATTTTAAAAATAGAATTAAACAAATTGAGAAAAAAGAAAAATTAGATGCAATTGATAAAAAATTTAAAGAAAAAGGAATTCAATGTCCAAATTGTAAATCTTATTGATGTGTAAAAAATGGTTTTAAGAATAATAAGCAAAAATATTTATGCAAAGATTGTAAAAGTAGCTTTGATGCTTTAAGAAATCATTTTTTACATTGAAGTCATTTATCTCATGAACAATGAGATTGAATAATTTGATTGTCATTGTTAGGTCAATCTGCTTATACTATTTCTCAATTTGCTAAAATTTCAAAAACATCAGCATGATTTAATCGTCAAAAATTTATGAAATCATCACAATTAGCCAAAACACAAAAACCATTCACAAAATTAAAAGGTAGAATTGAAATTGATGAAACTTTTATCAAAGAAATTCATAAAGGAAATTTCAAAAATCCAGATGATCCAAGAAAAAAATGAATTGAAGAAAATGCTAAAGATTTAAACTGTTGTATTGAAATGGCAATTGATGAAAATAAAAATACGGACTTCTCCCCACATGTACTTGTGGAGGAAACAATGAAATTGAATGAGTTCAACAATATATTTCAAACAGAAAAAGATTGTTTGAAATATATAGCAAGTTTGAAGGAAAACAAATGTATGAGGTGTTCTTGAACAAATTTGAATACTTCTGATTTAAGAAGAATAAGATGTTTGAAATGTCATCAAACATTTAGTATTCTTCATGACACCATTTTTACAAGTCACAAACACCTTTGACATCTTGGTTTTATCTCATCTTTGGATGAATAAACACCAAACATGGAATTCCATCAACTGATGTTGCAAAAGAATTGGGAGTAACTTTGAAAACTGCTTGAAGAATGGGTCATAAAATCCGAAGTGCAATTGCAAAACAAGAACCTCAATTCATTGTTGAGGGCATAGTGCAAATGGATGAAATGTATCTTTCACATATGGGTTTTAAAAAACAAGGAAGATCCTTAAAAAATAAAACTTTGATTGTTGGGATTTATGAAAAAACAACCAATAATTTAATTGTGAAAGTGTTGAAAAATGCAAATCAAAAAAATCTTTTGCAATTTGCAAGAAACCACATTTCTTCAAAGTGTGATGTACATACTGATTCTTGAAAAGGATATCGCCATTTTAAATCAGTTTTCACTAAGCATGAAACAGTTAACCATCAAGATGGTTATGTTTCAAAAACTGGTGTAAACATAAACCAGATTGAATCGGCATGAAAGCACATCAGACGAACATTTAAAACACATATCGAAGTTGAAAAACATCATGTTCATTTATACGCAAAAGAATCGGCATATAAATTCAACAATATACCTAGTTTTGAAACTGTAATGTTATGTTTGATTTAAAAATGTGGGGAGAAGTCCGTAGATAGGCTTTTCTCAGCATTTATGTGATAAAATTTAAAAATAGTACATAAAGGGAGAAAAGCCTAAAAATATTTATGCTCAAACAACAAATACTAAAAGATTAACAAAAAAATGAGTACAAGAAAATTTAACATCTAAGCTTATCGAAGAAAAATCAATTATAGTTTGTGATATGCAAATACTATATGATACAGTAGCTAAACAAACAAAATGTACTCTCAAGAAATTTAAATCAAAAGAAAATAAAGAATTAAATTATAAAAATTTAAGTAATATCAGTAAAATACAATCAAGTTTAAAAGAATTTATTACTCATTATCACGGCATTGGATTTACCAATATTCAAAATTACCTCAATTTATGAAAATTTAAATACCAACATTATAAAATATCACCTTATGCAAAATCTGAAGCATTATATTTCAGTTTGTAAAAAAAATAAATCCCAAAATTAAATAAAATCAAATTTTAGGCCAGGTTGATGATTTTTTTTATTTCATCAAGAGTTTTTTTGAAAATTAAAAAAAATTTTACCATCTTTCAAATTAATTTTTTCTGTTATTTCATTTTTGATTAAATCGTACTGATAAATTTTGTCTTCTGTTGCTAATATTAATTCAGTATCAGATAGTGCTTTAATATCAAAAATAATATTACTTTTATTTTTAAAATCATATTTTAATTTATGGGTTTTAGTTTCTAAATCAATTTCTCATAATTTTCCTTCACTAGTGCCAGCATATATTTTATTTTCTGTAATTTTAACTAGGGTATTTACATCACCTCAATCGTCAAAACGATATTTTTTAGTATTACCAGCATTAATATCTAATTCATAAACATTACCAATAGCAGGAACAACATATAACTTATCTTTTGAACCTTCAATTAAAGTTTTAGAATCATACTTATCACCAAATCCAGTGAATTTCTTTTCTGCAGTTTCAGTTTCTAAATCAATTTCTCAAACTGTATTTGTTATTGTACCAGCATATACTTTACCATTTGATGCTTTAATTAAACTATTTATACGTTCTTCATTTAATTGATATTTATTGAGGCTTTTCTCCCTTTATGTACTATTTTTAAATTTTATCACATAAATGCTGAGAAAAGCCTATCTACGGACTTTTCTCCCCACATTTTTAAATCAAACATAACATTACAGTTTCAAAACTAGGTATATTGTTGAATTTATATGCCGATTCTTTTGCGTATAAATGAACATGATGTTTTTCAACTTTGATATGTGTTTTAAATGTTCGTCTGATGTGCTTTCATGCCAATTCAATCTGGTTTATGTTTACACCAGTTTTTGAAACATAACCATCTTGATGGTTAACTGTTTCATGCTTAGTGAAAACTGATTTAAAATGGCGATATCCTTTTCAAGAATCAGTATGTACATCACACTTTGAAGAAATGTGGTTTCTTGCAAATTGCAAAAGATTTTTTTGATTTGCATTTTTCAACACTTTCACAATTAAATTATTGGTTGTTTTTTCATAAATCCCAACAATCAAAGTTTTATTTGGAAATTATCCCCGCATGTACTAGTGTGGAGGAAAAAATGAATTGAAATGAATTCAATAGCATATTTCAAACTGAAAACGATTGTTTGAAATATATAGCGAAGTTGAAAATAATGAAATGCATCAGGTGTGCTTCTTCTAGTTTGAATACTTCTGATTTGAGAAGAATACGATGTTTGAACTGTAAACAAACATTTAGTATTCTTTATGGAACCATTTTTTATAAGTCACAGACCCAAATGACATCTTGGTTTTATCTCATCTTTAGATGAATAAACACAAAGCATGGCATACCAGCAACCGATGTTGCAAGGGAATTGGGTGTGACCTATAAAACAGCTTGAAGAATGTGTCATGAAATCAGGACTAGAATTGGAAATCAAGATGCAGGTTTCATTGTTGATGGCACAGCACAGATGGATGAAATGTATCTTTCACATTTAGGTTTTAAAAAACAAGGAAGATCCTTGTTGAATAAAACTTTGATTGTTGGAGTTTATGAGAAAACCAGCAACAAACTAATTGTGAAGGTGCTGAAAAATGCAGATGAAAAAAACCTTTTAAGATTTGCGTTGAAACACATTTTTACTGAGTGCTGTCTATTTACGGATTCTTGGAAGGGATATGTAAGTTTCAAAAACTTCTATCCCAAACATGAAATCGTAAATCATGAAGTTGGGTATGTGTCACCAACAGGTGTAAACACAAACCAGATTTAATCAGCGTGAAAGCACATACGACGAACTTTCCGAACACACATAAGAGTTTCAAAGCACAATATTCATTTATATGCAAAAGAATCAGCATATAAATTCAATAACATACCTAGTTTTGAAACTGTAATTTTGTGTTTGATTTAAATACATGCGGGGATAATTTCCTAGGTAGGCTTTTATCTCCATTTATGTGATAAAATTTAAAAATAGTACATAAAGGGATAAAAGCCTTTTATTTTTTAAGGATCTTCCTTGTTTTTTAAAACCCATATGTGAAAGATACATTTCATCCATTTGCACTATGCCCTCAACAATGAATTGAGGTTCTTGTTTTGCAATTGCACTTCGGATTTTATGACCCATTCTTCAAGCAGTTTTCAAAGTTACTCCCAATTCTTTTGCAACATCAGTTGATGGAATTCCATGTTTGGTTTTTATTCATCTAAAGATGAGATAAAACCAAGATGTCAAAGGTGTTTGTGACTTGTAAAAAATGGTGTCATGAAGAATACTAAATGTTTGATGACATTTCAAACATCTTATTCTTCTTAAATCAGAAGTATTCAAATTTGTTCAAGAACACCTCATACATTTGTTTTCCTTCAAACTTGCTATATATTTCAAACAATCTTTTTCTGTTTGAAATATATTGTTGAACTCATTCAATTTCATTGTTTCCTCCACAAGTACATGTGGGGAGAAGTCCGTTTATTGATTTTTGTATTATTAGTAAAATCAATCTCTCAAATATTTCCGTTCTCTGTTGCAGCAAATATTATACTATTTGAGATTTGAAGAAATTTATTTATTTTTCCATCATTTAATTCATATTTATTAGAAATTTGACCTTCACCTATGATAATTGTTAGATTAGTAGTTAAATTTTTAAATGAATCATAATTATAATTAATTTTTGCATCAATAGAACCACTAACTGTGAAGTCTTCATCTTTTAAATCAATTTCTTTATTATTAGTAATTTTGTTTAATGAAAATAAATTATTTTTAAAAGAATTTTTAATTTCAGAAATTAATGAATTTTTAATAAATTCAGCATTAATTGAATCCTTTAATTCCATTACTGAACTTTGAAAATTAACTTTTTTTGTATATTTTGTTTCACTACTAGCATCAACAATTTGTTTATCTGAATATTTTACACTGATTTTTAAATCAACAAATTGATTTTTAATTTTTCCATAATTATAATTAATTTTTGCATTAATAAGTCCTATTTTTTTAAAATCATTATTATTAATTTCTTCATTTTTTTCATTTATAATTTTATTTAATGAAAATAAATCATTATTAAATTTTTTTTGATTAATTTCATCTAATGAATTTTTAATAAATTCTGAACTAATGTTTGTTTTTAATTCATCTATAGTACTATTAATTATAATATTATCAAGTGAATAATTAGTTTTATTAATTGCATTTACTATTTTTTGATCATTATTTTTTTTGTTTTTCTTTTATTGCACATGATGCAATACTTAAAGACATTGGTAATACAACAGTTAATGCACCAACTGTTGCTAGCATTTTTTTGTAACTTAATTTTATTTTAATTTTTCACTACTCCAAAGTGTTATTATATTTCCTTTCTGTTTTAATTTCAATACTTAAAAAGGAATGAGTTAAATTGAATATCAATTATATTTTCATTCCTAAATAATTTTTTAATGTTTTAATTTACTATTGATTAGTTTACATTAGTTTTAATTTATATTGATTTGTTGAAGATTTTTTTTGTTAATTTAGTGAATTTGCTTCTTTTTTTATTGAAGAAAAATCTTGAATCTTATTTACTTTTTTCTTGATTTTATATCCTTGTTTCAATATTTGATATTCGGGTCTAGATTTTACATAATTACTACCTTTATCAACAATATATTTGCCACCTTTAGCAATTATAATACCACCAGCAGTTGCTTCTAATGTATTCATTAATGATGCTTCTGGATTTAATATTGCATTTAATACACCAGCACCAGCACCACAAATTAATGATGTTCCAACTTTGGTTTTATTTTTATCTTTATGTTTTATGGATTTTTTAATTTGATAACCTGTTATTCCTCCGGCTACAGCACCAATTGCAATGTCGGTAACAGGTAGTGGATTTGTTCATGAAAGACCATCAATTGCTCCTAATCCAGCACCTAATCCAGCACCAATCAATGGTAAATAATCAATTGTTTCATTAACGATATTTTTATCTTTAGCCATTTCTTTTAATCTTCCTTTCTAAAAATAAAAAAACTCATTTACTTTTTAACAAGTAATGAGTTAAAAACTTATATTAAGTTTAGAAAAATAATATCATAATTTTAATAATAATTTTCAAAAAATATTAATTACATAATTTAGTGTAGATATAATTATAGTTATATTAAATATTAAGTATTAAAGATATATTTTTTTATTTTTCTTTTTTTAGTAATTTTTATATTAGACTTGGTGCAAAACCTTTAATTTTAACAATTTAACGATTATTATTAATATTAAAGTTGATAGTTATTATGTTGAAAAAATATAAAGATGATCAAGAATTTTATAGTTTAGTCGGCATAAAGCCACAAACATTTTATAAAATGCTTGAAATTTTAAAAATTGCTGAGTCTAAACAAAAATATTATGGTGGTAGAAAAAATAAAATTGTAATTGAAGAGCGTTTATTAATGACTTTAGAATATTGAAAAGACTATAGTAGTTATAGAGTTATTGCAAAAAGATATAATATTAGTCATACTAGTTGCATTCGTAATATTTTTTGAATTGAAAATATTTTAATAAAAAGTGGAATTTTTAATTTACCTGGAAAAAAAGATTTAACAAAAAATAAAGATACTAATAATAATTTGTTAGCTATTGATGGTACTGAAACTCCAATTGAAAGAATTAAAAAAAACTAAAATTACTTTTTTCAGGTAAAAAGAAACATCATTCTCTCAAATCCCAAATAATTATTGATATTTCCAATGGAAAAATTATTTCAACTGCTTTTTGTTTTGGAAGCATTCATGATTTTAAATTGCTTCTAAAATCTAAAACTTTTATTCATCCAGAAAAACAAGTTTTTGTTGATTCAGGTTATCAAGGTATATAAAATATTCATAAAAATACATTTTTGCCATTTAAAAAAAGTAAATACAATCAATTAACACCAATTCAAAAAGAATACAATAAAACTTTAAGTAAAATTAGAATTAAAATTGAACACGTATTTGCTAAACTAAAACGTTTTAAAATTTTAAGTTTAAAATATCGCAATAAAATACGAAGATTTGCATTAAGATTTAATTTAATAGCAGGAATATATAATTTTGAATTACCTTAGTTTTGCACCAAGTCTATTTAAATTATGTGTATAATTACTAAATTTTGTATTGCTTTTAATAAAAAATGCTTTATAATATTTAAGACTGTTTATGCAGTTTCAACCGCTCTACTTTAGGTTAACAAGTGATTTATTCCACCTATAACACGAGTCTAAACTGGAGGTAATAAGAAAAATGTTTGTAGTTATTAAAACAGGAGGAAAACAAATTAATGTTTCCTATGGTCAAGAAATTTTTGTTGAAAAACTTGTTGGTAAAGCTAAATATAAGATTATTTTTGACAAAATATTGATGATTGATCAACAATTCGGTAAACCTTTCCTAAAAGGTGCTGAAGTTCATGGTGAGATTATTAAACAAGATAAATCAAAAAAGATTCGAGTGTTTAAATATAAACCTAAGAAAAATTCAAAAACCATGTATGGACACCGTCAGCCATATACAAAGGTATTAATTACTGATATTTTACTTTCTGGTAAAAGTCTTGTTGATAAGAAGGCAGAACAATCAAAACCAGTAATTAAAGATGAAGTAAAAAAAGAAGTAATTTCTAAAGTAGTAACTCCTATTATTAAAGAGCCAAAATCAGTAGTTAGTAAAGTAAAAAAAGAACTTACAAAAGAAAAAGTTGTTAAAACTAAATCAGTTGTTAAGGATAATATTACAGAACCAGATAACACTAAAACTGTTGTTAGTGAAGGTAATTTAAAAACTATTTTTGATCATAAAAATATGACTGTTAAAGTTGTTAAAGAAGATGATGAAAATAATAAAAAATAATTTAAGGTAATATCAAATTATGGTTAAAGTTACTTATAATTACCAAAATAGTAACATTGTAGAAGTTATAATTACTGGTCATGCTAATTTTTCAAAAATTGGAAATGATATTGTTTGTGCAGGGATTTCAGCCATTGTTATTGGTACATTAAATGCACTTCATGAACTTGATAATGATCAAGTTCAAGTAATTAATAATACTGCTGGATTAGTTAAACTTAAAGTTGCTAGTTTCACTAATAATTGTCAAATCATTTTAAAAACAATGCTTTGACAATTAAAAACTATTAAAGAACAATATCCAAAATATATTAACATAAAGGAGGTGTAATTATGTTTTATAAATTAAATTTACAATTATTTGCTTCAAAAAAAGGAGTGGGTTCAACTCGTAATGGTCGTGATTCACATTCTAAACGTTTAGGTGCTAAAATTGGTGATGGACAAAGTTTAAAAGAGGGAACAATTATTTATCGTCAACGTGGAACTAAAATTAACCCTGGTGAAAATGTAGGGCGTGGTGATGATGATACCTTATTTGCTTTAAAATCAGGAATTGTTAAGTATACTATTTTTAAAAAAAATAAAACACGAGTTTCAGTTATACTTGATAAAAAGTAAAAATAAATTTTTAATAATAAAAACCTATTTTCAATGCTATCATATTTTGAAGATAGGTTTTGTTGGTTTATTTTATGTTTAATGATATGATAGGAGAAAATAATGAAACATATTACTTTAATAATTACTGGTAGTATTGCAGCAAACAAAGCCTTAATTTTATTAAAACAATTAAAAAAAGAATTTTTAGTTGATATTATTTGTACTAAAAGTTCTTTACATTTTCTAGAAGATAAAACATTTTCTTATTATTCTGAAATGTTTGAACAAGAATCGTATGTTAAAGGAGATTTAATTACTCACACTAATTTAGCAATTAAAACAAATTTAATTGTTGTTTATCCTGCTACTATGAGTTTTATTAGTAAAGCAAATTTAGCAATTGCTGATAGTTTAGCATTATCAGTATTTTTAGCTTCCAAAGCAGAAAAGATATTATTTCCAGCAATGAATCATAATATGTATCACAATCAAAGTTTTCAAAAAAATTTATTAGAATTATCTAATTTTGAAAATATTACTATTATTCCTCCAGATTCAGGAATGTTAGCCTGTAAGATGATTGGTGATGGACGGGTTAAAAGTCCAAATAATGCATTAACAATAATTAAAGATTTTTTTAAAAAAAGTATTGATTTATCTAATAAAAAAATTTTAATTAATATTGGTCGTACTAGAACTTATATTGATCCAATTCGTTATATTACTAATAATTCTTCAGGAAAAATGGGTAAAGAATTAGTAGATGCTTTTCTTAAAACTAAGGCTAAAGTAGTATTAGTTGCAGGTGATTGTGATTTTGAAATTAAATCACAAAAAAACCTAACTATTATTGAAGCAAATACTAATGAAAAAATGTTCTTAGCAATGAAAGAAAACTTTGATAATGCTGATATTGTAATATGTGGTGCTGCTTTAAATGATTATAAAGTAAGTAAATATACTCCTAATAAAATAATTAAAAATAAAAATAAAAATTTATCTTTATCACTGATTGCTAATATTGATGTATTGGAATTTTTAGGTAAGCAGAAAACACAACAAGTTTTAATTGGTTTTGCTGCTCAAGAATTTAATGATAAAAATCTTGGTATCGAAAAAATGAAAATTAAAAATTGTGATGGTATTTGTATTAATAATATTAGTGTTATGGGTAAAAATGAAACAGAAATTAATTTTTATTTTAAAAATAATAATTATAATTTGATTGGTTCAAAAGTGGAAGTTGCTAAACAGATAGTTGATATTATAAGTAAGAATATTTTAAATTATTAATATAATAAAAATAGAATTTATTGCTTTAATATTTTTTCCTAACAATAGATTATTTTAAAAAAAATTAGAGGCTTTTATGTAATCTGTGTATCTTTGTTTTACAAGGTACTAGTTTAGATTAATTCTGTCTTCAAATTTTATCATAAAATGAGCAATTGCTGTATTTCAATTTTGAATAGGCATTGTTCATTTTTTTGTTATATTTTCAATTGCTAAGTAAAATATTTTGAAAACTGCCATATCGTTAGGAAAAACTTTTTGATTTCTAATAACTTTTCGTAATTGACTATTAACAGATTCAATAGCATTTGTAGTATAAATTACTCTTTTAATTTCTGGTGGATAACTAATAAAAACCATTAAATTATCTCAATTTTTATATCAAGATTTAGTAATTTGAGGATATTGTTTATTTCATTTATTTTCAAACGATTCTAAAGCTTGCATTGCTTGTTCTTCACTACATGCACTATAAATTGGTTTTAAATCTGTAACTAGAGATTTTCGATGTTTGTATGAAACATATTTTAAAATATTTCTAATTTGATGAACTATGCATAATTGATGTTCGGTTTTAGGATAAACTGATTGTATTGCTTCTGACATGCCTGTTAAATTATCACTACAAGCAATAAGAATATCATTTAAGCCTCGATTTTTCATTTCTGTAAAATTAGATAATCAAAATTTAAAACCTTCATTTTCACTAATTCATAAACCTAAAACATCTTTTTTACCTTCTAAATCAACTCCTAGTGCTATATAAACTGATTTGTTAATAATCCGTTTATCTTGTCGTACTTTAACTACTATACAATCAAAATAAACAATCGGATAAATACTTTCTAATGGCCGATTTTGCCATGCTTTGACATCATCAGTAATTTGACTAATAACACTTTCACTAATATTTGCACCATGATATAACTCTTGCAACCGCATTCTAATGTCAGATAATGTCATACCTTTTGCATATAGTGAAAGAACTTGTTGATCAAAACCATCAAATCTTCTTTGTCTTTTTGGAACTATTACAGGAGTAAAATTACTATTACGATCTCGTGGTACATCAATTTCAATTTTACCTTCTTGAGTTATTAATTTTTTTGAAGTTATGCCATTACGAGCATTTTCACTATTAATATGTTGATTTTTTTCATATCCTAAATAATTTTGCATTTCAGAATTCAACATTTTTTCCACTAATCTTTTTGTTAATTCTTTATATAAACCTCCTTCTTTAAAAACTGTTGTTAAATCTTCAGTATTTTCTAGTAATAAATCTACTGCTTGTGATATTGGATCATTATTATTAATGTTTTGTTTTTTAACCATTTGTAACTCACTCTTTCTAGTCATTTAATTATATTTACTAGAATTAATTAAACATAGTTATTTTTGTAAGTTACACAGATTACTAAACATTACCGTTATATATTTAAGTGTTTTTTAATTTAAAGGTACACATTCAAGTACAAAGTCTCTAATTTTTTTATTAATATCCTTAGTGTTTTTTAATTCTTTTTCTAGTTTTTCTACAGTGTTTTTACAATCTTGTATTATTTTTTTTAGTTCTTCAATGTTTTCTTTTGAATATTTTAAGGCTTTTCTCCCTTTATGTACTATTTTTAATTTTATCACATAAATGCTGAGAAAAGCCTATCTACGGACTTCTCCCCACATTTTTAAATCAAACATAACATTACAGTTTCAAAACTAGGTATGTTATTGAATTTATATGCTGATTCTTTTGCATATAAATGAACATGATGTTTTTCAACTTTGATATGTGTTTTAAATGTTCGTCTGATGTGCTTTCATGCCGATTCAATCTGGTTTATGTTTACACCAGTTTTTGAAACATAGCCATCTTGATGGTTAACTGTTTCATGCTTAGTGAAAACTGATTTAAAATGGCGATATCCTTTTCAAGAATCAGTATGTACATCACACTTTGAAGAAATGTGGTTTCTTGCAAATTGCAAAAGATTTTTTTGATTTGCATTTTTCAACACTTTCACAATTAAATTATTGGTTGTTTTTTCATAAATCCCAACAATCAAAGTTTTATTTTTTAAGGATCTTCCTTGTTTTTTAAAACCCATATGTGAAAGATACATTTCATCCATTTGCACTATGCCCTCAACAATGAATTGAGGTTCTTGTTTTGCAATTGCACTTCGGATTTTATGACCCATTCTTCAAGCAGTTTTCAAAGTTACTCCCAATTCTTTTGCAACATCAGTTGATGGAATTCCATGTTTGGTGTTTATTCATCTAAAGATGAGATAAAACCAAGATGTCAAAGGTGTTTGTGACTTGTAAAAAATGGTGTCATGAAGAATACTAAATGTTTGATGACATTTCAAACATCTTATTCTTCTTAAATCAGAAGTATTCAAATTTGTTCAAGAACACCTCATACATTTGTTTTCCTTCAAACTTGCTATATATTTCAAACAATCTTTTTCTGTTTGAAATATATTGTTGAACTCATTCAATTTCATTTTTTCCTCCACACTAGTACATGTGGGGAGAAGTCCGTATTTTAATTGTTTTTCTAATTTTTATTTATCATATTGAGATTGTTTTAGTTCTTTTTCTAATTTTTGGTTTTTATTTATATAATCTTTTAATTCTTTTTCTAATTGTGTTTTACTTTCTGTATTTTCTTGTATTATTTTTTGTAAATATCTAATATTTTTTTCTGCTTCTTTTAATTGTTGTTCTAATTTTTCTTTAATACCTTTAGATTCTCTTAATTCTGCTGCTTGTTTTGCTATAGTATATCTAGATTTTCTTAATTCTTCTTCTAAATTTTCATTATTATTTTTATAATCTTTTAGTTCTTCTTCTAGTTTTTCTTTATCCTTTTCTGCTTCTTTTAATTTTGTTTCCGGTTTTATATTATTATCTTGAATTTCTTTTAGTTCTTCTTCTAGTTTTTCTTTATTATCCATGTAATCTTGGATTATTTCTTGTAAATGTTCAATACTTTCTGTTGCTTCTTTTAAGTTTGTTTCTAATTTTGTATTTTTATCTTGAATTTCTTTTAGTTCTTCTTCTAATCTTTCTTTACTATTTCTAGAATTTTTAAGTTCTGTTTCTAATTTTTATTTATTGTCTTGAAATTGTTTTAATTGTGCTTCTAATTCTTTTTTATTGTTTTTTGAATCATTTAATTCTGCTTCTAATTTTGTATTATTATCTTGAATTTTTTTTAATTCTTCTTTTAGTTCTTTAACTTTATATTCAAAATTTTTGTTTTCTTTTACTGATTTTGTATAAAGATTGCTTATTTCATCTAATTTATTACATGTTTATTGTAATTTTTTATTTAATTTCTGAATTTTTTTATCACATTTATTGCTAGTGGTAATACCTCATCAACTATCAACATCAGATTTTTTTACTATATTTTTATCTTTATCATTTATCATTTTTAAAGTACCCCTTTTTTAAATATAAATATTTATTTTTAATAATTGAGATTTATTAAAATATTTTTAATTAAATTTTCATTTATTTTTTTCTTATAAATTAAAAAAATAATAAATATAGGCTTTTATCCCTTTATGTACTATTTTTAAATTTTATCACATAAATGGAGATAAAAGCCTACCTAGGAAATTATCCCCGCATGTATTTAAATCAAACACAAAATTACAGTTTCAAAACTAGGTATGTTATTGAATTTATATGCTGATTCTTTTGCATATAAATGAATATTGTGCTTTGAAACTCTTATGTGTGTTCGGAAAGTTTGTCGGATGTGCTTTCATGCTGATTCAATCTGGTTTGTGTTTACACCTGTTGGTGACACATACCCAACTTCATGATTTACGATTTCATGTTTGGGATAGAAGTTTTTGAAACTTACATATCCCTTCCAAGAATCCGTAAATAGACAGCACTTAGTAAAAATGTGTTTCAATGCAAATCTTAAAAGGTTTTTTTCATCTGCATTTTTCAGCACCTTCACAATTAGTTTGTTGCTGGTTTTCTCATAAACTCCAACAATCAAAGTTTTATTCAACAAGGATCTTCCTTGTTTTTTAAAACCTAAATGCGAAAGATACATTTCATCCATCTGTGCTGTGCCATCAACAATGAAACCTGCATCTTGATTTCCAATTCTAGTCCTGATTTCATGACACATTCTTCAAGCTTTTTTATAGGTCACATCCAATTCCCTTGCAACATCGGTTGCTGGTATGCCATGCTTTGTGTTTATTCATCTAAAGATGAGATAAAACCAAGATGTCATTTGGATCTGTGACTTATAAAAAATGGTTCCATAAAGAATACTAAATGTTTGGTTACAGTTCAAACATCGTATTCTTCTCAAATCAGAAGCATTCAAACTAGAAGAAGCACACCTGATGCATTTCATTATTTTCAACTTCGCTATATATTTCAAACAATCGTTTTCAGTTTGAAATATGCTGTTGAATTCATTTCAATTCATTTTTTCCTCCACACTAGTACATGCGGGGATAATTTCCTAAATATATTTAAATTAATATTATTAATGTTTTAATTTAAATAAAAGTAGTTGACTAATAAGTCAGTAATAAATTTTATTTTTTTAAATTACTTTAAATAAATCTCAAATAAAGTTTATAATTAAAAAAATCAATATACAATATATTTTTTCAAAGATAAAATTAAATAAAAAAACTATTGATTTGATTTTAAGCAAATTAATAAAAACACCTATAAGTTTTATTTTAATATATAATTTTTCATATATGAAAATAACTTAAATGATATTTAACATCTTTAATTGTAAAATTAAAAAGGACACTTATATAAAAATTAAATTGTGTTAGTTCTATAATTAAGAAAAGAAAGGAATTAGCGCAATGTATAAGTATCTGAGTATTGAATCAATAATAGCAATAAAACAATAGACTTGGTGCAAAACCTTTAATTTTAAAAATTTAACAATGATTATTAATATTAAAGGTGATAGTTATTATGTTGAAAAAATATAAAGATGATCAAGAATTTTATAGTTTAGTCGGCATAAAGCCACAAACATTTTATAAAATGCTTGAAATTTTAAAAATTGCTGAGTCTAAACAAAAATATTATGGTGGTAGAAAAAATAAAATTTTAATTGAAGAGCGTTTATTAATGACTTTAGAATATTGAAAAGACTATAGTAGTTATAGAGTTATTGCAAAAAGATATAATATTAGTCATACTAGTTGCATTCGTAATATTTTTTGAATTGAAAATATTTTAATAAAAAGCGGAATTTTTAATTTACCTGGAAAAAAAGATTTAACAAAAAATAAAGGTACTAATAATAATTTGTTAGCTATTGATGCTACTGAAACTCCAATTGAAAGAATTAAAAAAAACTAAAATTACTTTTTTCAGGTAAAAAGAAACATCATTCTCTCAAATCCCAAATAATTATTGATATTTCCAATGGAAAAATTATTTCAACTGCTTTTTGTTTTGGAAGCATTCATGATTTTAAATTGCTTCTAAAATCTAAAACTTTTATCCATCCAGAAAAACAAGTTTTTGTTGATTCAGGTTATCAAGGTATACAAAATATTTATGAAAATACATTTTTGCCATTTAAAAAAAGTAAATACAATCAATTAACACCAATTCAAAAAGAATACAATAAAACTTTAAGTAAAATTAGAATTAAAATTGAACACGTATTGGCTAAACTAAAACGTTTTAAAATTTTAAGTTTAAAATATCGCAATAAAATACGAAGATTTGCATGAAGATTTAATTTAATAGCAGGAATATATAATTTTGAATTAACTTAGTTTTGCACCAAGTCTAATATAAAAATTATGGATTTTCGATTCGTAAAATAGCAAAAATTGTTGATTATAGTAAATCAACTGTACATAGAGTTTGTAGATTATTAAATAAAAACTTATTGCCATTAGAAATATTGAATCAATTTCAAAAAAATAAACAAAATGCAGGCAGAAAATTAATAATTTTAACTTTAACAGAAATTAATAGTATTAATCATTTGTTAATTACTAAAAAGTATGCTCTTGATATAATTGCTAACTTTTTAAAGGAAAATAAAATAAAAAGTATTTCAACAAAAACTTTATATAAAATGTTTAAAAAAAATCGAATGGGTTTTGATGAAAATAACTTATTGAGAAAAGGCAAAAATAAATCTCACAAACAAAAAGAAACTAGGGGCAAAATTAATAATTGTAAGTCTATTCATGAAAGAAATTTAATCATTCCTAATATTAAAAATATACAAGAATTTGGTCATTTAGCAGGTGATACTATCATTGGCAAAGATCATAAAAGTTCTATTATTACTTTGGCTGATATATGATCAAAAACCACAATTCCTTTAGTAACTAAAAATCATAAATCAGAAAATATTACGAAAAGTATAATAAAATTTATTTCAAAGTTACAAAATGGAACAGTTAAAACCATTACTTTTGATCGTGGTAAAGAATTTAGTAAATGAAGATTAATCGAAAAAATTTGTAATGTCAAAATTTATTTTGCAGCTCCTGGTAAACCTTGCCAAAGGGGTTTAAATGAAAAGAATAATGGTATTTTAAGAAGATATTTACCAAAATCTACAGATCTATCTTCATATAAACAAAAAGATTTAAATTTTATAGCATTTCAAATTAATTCTACACCCAGAAAATCGCTCTCTTATAAAAGACCAATAGATTTAATACAATTATTTTAAAAAACTGTCCCATTTATATTTACAACTCAGGTAATAAGAATTATTATTAATATAAAAAAGGAGTAAGAAATGCGTTTTATAGATGTAACAAAATTAAAAGTTACTGCCGGCAAAGGCGGTGATGGTGTTGTTGCTTTTCGTCGTGAACTTTATGTAGCCAAAGGTGGTCCATCTGGTGGAGATGGAGGAAGAGGCGGTAATATTATCTTTATTGGTGATTCAGGTATGAATACTCTATTAGACTTACGTAAAAATAAAGAGATAACTGCTGAAGATGGTAAAAATGGTGCACCCAAAAATATGCATGGACGTAAAGGAACCAATACTTATGTAAAAGTTCCATTAGGTACTATTATTAGAGATAACAAAACTCAAAATATTCTTGGTGATATTATTAAAGATAAACAAGAAATAATAATTGCTGCCGGTGGTCTTGGTGGACGAGGAAATGCTCGTTTTGCTTCGGCAATAAATCGAGTACCTAAAATATGTGAAAAAGGAATGCCTGGACAACATTTTGAAATAATTTGTGAGTTGAAATTATTGTCCAATGCCGGATTAGTTGGGTTGCCTAACGCCGGTAAATCAACATTATTAGGAGCTATTTCTGCTTCAACTCCAACAGTTGCTGATTATCCTTTTACTACTCTTAATCCACATTTAGGTGTTGTTAGAGTTGATAAAAATAATAATTTTGTTATGGCGGATTTGCCTGGATTAATAGCAGGAGCTAGTTTAGGAAAAGGACTGGGTTTACAGTTTTTGAGTCATATTGAACGTTGTCAAGTTTTAGTACATATGATTGATATTAGTGATAAGACTCAAGATCATTTTTTAAATTATCAATTAATTATGAGTGAATTAGAAAGTTATAATAAAGATTTGACAAAAAAACCGCATTTAATTGTTGCAAATAAAATTGATTTACCAGATGCACAAACTAATTTAGAGAAATTAAAAGAACAAATTAAATTACCAATAATTGCAATTTCTTCTATGAAACATATTAGTTTGGATATATTAATTAAAGATATTGCTAAAGCCGTTGAAAAAGAACAACTGCACCAAGTTAATAATAATGAAAATAATGAAGAACATATTCTTTATGAATATATTAATAAAGAAGAAGTTCCACAAGTTATTATTACTAAATTTGCAAATAATCAATGAACTATTTCTGGTAAAACCGTTGAAGTAATATATCAAAAAAATCCTTTAAATAATTATCATAATATTTTATTATTTAAAATTAAATTACAAGATTTAGGAATTTATGATGAATTAAGAAAGAAAGGAATAAAAAAAGGTGATCATGTTAAGATTTTTAATTATGATATGATTTGAGAAGAAGAATAAAAAAAGGGCAAAGGAAAATAGGAAATGGAAATAGTAATTAGTTTATTGGTAGTTATTTTAATTATTAGTAGTATTGGTGGCTTAATAATTTATATGCAAATTAAAAAAAGTCAGAATGTTACTAGTGACCCAATTGCACAAGACTTTTTAAAAATGCAAGTAGAAACTTTAAAAGAACAATTAAATGATTTTAAAACATCATGAAATGGTTCGGATCGTGATAAAACCGAAAAATTAATTAATTTAATGAGTAATATTGATAATTTTCAAAAAAATTTAGATAAAAAAGAAGATGATTATAAACGCAATGCTGATGTCATTCAAAGACAAGTAGTAGATGTTATTAAAGATTTAGCAAAGTTACAAGAATCATCAACTGTTTTAGGAAAAATTAATGATAATATTCAAAGTTTACAAGAAGTTTTTATTAATACTAAAAAACGTGGTAATGTTGGTGAATTTGTTTTAGAAAAAATTTTGACTAATATGTTGGGTTCAAATCAAAAATTATGAGAACGACAATATAAAACAATTGATGGCAAAGTTGTTGATGCCTATGTAAAAACAGATTCTGAAAAAGAAGGAATTGCTATTGATTCAAAGTTTTCAATTGATAACTATCAAAGGTATTTAGTAAGTGAAGATATTAAAGTTAAAGAAAATTATTTAAAAGATTTTCGTAATGATATTCGTAAACGAATTGATGAAGTTGGAAAATATATTAATATTAAAAATAAGATTTCTAGCGCAGTAATGTTTATTCCTTCTGAAGAAATATTTGCTTTTATTTACGCACAATTTGCTGATGATATTGTTGAATATGCTTTTAAGAAACGTGTTTGAATTACCTCTCCTACTACTTTATCTGCTGTTTTATTTACAGTTGATAAAAATCGTAAAGATATTGATTTTAATAAAAATTTAGAAAAAATGGCAAAAAAATTACGTTTATTCAAAGATGATTTTGATCGTTGGGTTGATAGATGAGAAAAAGTTAAGGCTGGTTTTGATACAACTAATAAAGCCATTGAAACTTTAGATAAAACCCATAATAAAATTGCTGGACATTATAACAATATTTTTGACATGTCTGAAGAAATAAAAGAGAGTGAATAATTATGAATTTAGAACAATATTTAGATGAAATTATTAAATTTTTACAAAGTGAAGTAAAAAAAGCAAATGCCAAAGGTTTAATTGTTGGTTTAAGTGGTGGTGTTGACTCAGCAGTAGTAGCATTATTGATTAAAAAAGCTTTTCCTAATGATCATTTAGCATTAATTATGCCTTGTTTTTCACCAGATATTGATTTAGAATATGCAAATAATTTAGTTAATATTCATAAATTAAATGCCAAAGTAGTTAATTTAAATAATGTTTTTTTAAGTTTTAAAAAAACATTAGAAACTGAAATTAATATAGAAAAATCAAAATTAATTTTAGGCAATTTAAAAGCTAGATTAAGAATGAATGCTCTTTATGCATATGCACAAAATCATAATTATTTAGTTGTAGGAACAGATAATAGTGATGAATGACACATTGGTTATTTTACTAAATATGGTGATGGTGGTGTTGATTTATTACCAATTATTCATTTGTTAAAAAAAGATGTTTTTGCTGCAGCAAAGATATTAAAAGTTAGTGAAGAGATCATTATTCGTAAGCCAACTGCTGGTTTATGAGATGGACAAACTGATGAAATGGAAATGCAATTTAAGTATGAACAATTAGATCAATATTTACTAGGAAATAAATCATTAATACCATCATCAGTAATTAATAAAATTGAATTTATGCATCAGAATAGTGCACACAAAAGAATACCTGCACCGCAAGCTCCGAAATGAACAAGAAAAAAATAAAGGAATGAGAATATGGCTGGACATTCACAATATGCAAATATTAAACATCGTAAAGATGCCCAAGATAACAAACGTGGTAAAATTTTTCAAAAATTATCAAGAGAAATTTATGTTGCTGTTAAATTAGGTGGTGCAAATGTTGAAAATAATCCGCGATTGAAATTAATGTTAGAAAAAGCACGACGTATAAATATGCCAAAGGATAATATTAATCGTGCTATTAATAAAGCTAGTAATAAAAATGAAACAACTAATTATGAAGCAGTCACTTATGAAGGATATGGACCAAGTAATATTGCCATAATTATTCATTGTTTAACTGATAATAAAAATAGAACTGCAAGTAATATTCGAAGTTATTTTAATAAATTGGGTGGTCATTTAGCTGCTACTAATTCTGTTCAATATTTATTTCAAACAACGGGGGTAATTCAATTTTCAAGTTTATTATCAGTTGAAGAAATTTTGGAGTTAATAATTGATTTTGAAATTTTTAATATTAAAAAAAAAGAAGATATCATTGATATTGAAGTTAATCCTAAACAGTTAAATGCTGTAACTAATTTATTAGAAAAAAATAATATTGATGATTTTATTACTAACGAAATTGTTAATATTCCCCATGAATTGATTACCATTACTGATCAACAACAAATTAAATTAATTGATATATTGTTAGAAACAATTGAAAATGATGATGATGTGCTTTCAATTGAACATAATTTTAAAAAATAAAAAGGTTTATTTTTATTTTTCATCTAATTAATAGTAAGAATAGAAAAGGAGGAATAAGTGATGGATGAATATTTTTAGGTATTATTAAATAATTTTATGAAAATAAAATTATTTTTGAATGTAATGATCATGGATATATTATTGAAGGTGTTAATTTACAAACATTACCATTAAATATTAAAGTGAAAATTTATGTTTATTTTCATCAAAAACCAACTTATGAACAATTTTTTGGGTTTGTATCAAAAGCAATAAAAACCTTTTTTATTCACTTACTTAATATTAGTAATATTGGACCAAAAACTTCTTTAAGATTATTAAATCAACTATCACTTGATAGTATTAAGTTGGCTATAAGCAAACAAGATTATAAGATATTGCAACAGTGTAAAGGTATAACTCATAAAATTGCTAATAATATTATTAATTATTTTAGTAATCATATTAAAGTAGTAAGTAATTTAACAACTAGTCAAAATGAAAAATCAGATTTAGTATTTGATACATTATTAAAATTAGGTTTTAGTTCAATAGTAATTAATAATTTTTTATTAAGAAATATTAATTGAGATTTGGAAGTTGAAGAAATTATTGCATTAGCTATTAAGGAAATAAAATATGGGTATTAGTAGTTTTAATAATTTTGTTGGACAAAATAATGTTATTGAACGTATTCTAATTTTAATCAAAGGTAGTAAAATTCAAAATATTGCTTTAAGTCATATTTTATTAATTGGTCCTCCTGGTATTGGAAAAACAACTATTGCACGATTAATAGCAGAAGAATTGCAAGTAAATTTTCACAGTTTAGAAGGAACAAGCATTAATAAAACTAGCGATATTATTAGTATTTTAGCAAATATCAAACAATCTGATATAGTTTTTATTGATGAAATTCATGTTGTTAACTATGAAATATTAGAAGTATTATATTCTGCATTAGAAGGTAATTTTATTAATATTATGATTGGTAAAGATTATAATAATAAAATTGTTAAAATTAATTTACCCTCTTTTACATTTATTGGTGCTACTAATAAAGTAGGAATCTTAACTAAAGCGTTGATAAGTCGTATTCCTAATATTTTACAATTATCTGATTATAATTATCAGGATATTAAAAGTATTATTTCACAAGTTTCTTTAAGTTTAAATTGAAAATTAGAAAATAATATAATAAATATTATTGCTAATCATTGTCGTAATATTCCGCGACTCATTATTAACATCATTAAACAATTGTATAATTATTGTGTTGTTATGAATGTAGATTTAAATGAAACTAATATTTTGCAAATTTTATTTTTTTTGCAAATTTATCCTTTAGGTTTAAATAGTTTACAATTGGCATATTTAGCATTGTTTAATAATAGACTTGGTGCAAAACCTTTAATTTTAACAATTTAACGATTATTATTAATATTAAAGGTGATAGTTATTATGTTGAAAAAACCTGAGTTGTAAATATAAATGGGACAGTTTTTTAAAATAATTGTATTAAATCTATTGGTCTTTTATAAGAGAGCGATTTTCTGGGTGTAGAATTAATTTGAAATGCTATAAAATTTAAATCTTTTTGTTTATATGAAGATAGATCTGTAGATTTTGGTAAATATCTTCTTAAAATACCATTATTATTTTCATTTAAACCCCTTTGGCAAGGTTTACCAGGATCTGCAAAATAAATTTTGACATTACAAATTTTTTCGATTAATCTTCATTTACTAAATTATTTACCACGATCAAAAGTAATGGTTTTAACTGTTCCTTTTTGTAACTTTGAAATAAATTTTATTATACTTTTCGTAATATTTTCTGATTTATGATTTTTAGTTACTAAAGGAATTGTGGTTTTTGATCATATATCAGCCAAAGTAATAATAGAACTTTTATGATCTTTGCCAATGATAGTATCACCTTCTAAATGACCAAATTCTTGTATATTTTTAATATTAGGAATGATTAAATTTCTTTCATGAATAGACTTACAATTATTAAGTTTGCCCCTAGTTTCTTTTTGTTTGTGAGATTTATTTTTGCCTTTTCTCAATAAGTTATTTTCATCAAAACCCATTCGATTTGTTTTAAACATGTTATATAAAGTTTTTGTTGAAATACTTTTTATTTTATTTTCCTTTAAAAAGTTAGCAATTATATCAAGAGCATACTTTTTAGTCATTAACAAATGATTAATACTATTAATTTCTGTTAAAGTTAAAATTATTAATTTTCTGCCTGCGTTTTGTTTATTTTTTTGAAATTGATTCAATATTTCTAATCGCAATAAGTTTTTATTTAATAATCTACAAACTCTATGTACAGTTGATTTACTATAATCAACAATTTTTGCTATTTTACGAATCGAAAATCCATAATTTTTATATTAGACTTGGTGCAAAACTAAGGTAATTCAAAATTATATATTCCTGCTATTAAATTAAATCTTAATGCAAATCTTCGTATTTTATTGCGATATTTTAAACTTAAAATTTTAAAACGTTTTAGTTTAGCAAATACGTGTTCAATTTTAATTCTAATTTTACTTAAAGTTTTATTGTATTCTTTTTGAATTGGTGTTAATTGATTGTATTTACTTTTTTTAAATGGCAAAAATGTATTTTTATGAATATTTTGTATACCTTGATAACCTGAATCAACAAAAACTTTTTTTCTGGATGAATAAAAGTTTTAGATTTTAGAAGCAATTTAAAATCATGAATGCTTCCAAAACAAAAAGCAGTTGAAATAATTTTTCCATTGGAAATATCAATAATTATTTGGGATTTGAGAGAATGATGTTTTAATTTTCAAAAAAACTCTTGATGAAATAAAAAAAATCATCAACCTGGCCTAAAATTTGATTTTATTTAATTTTGGGATTTATTTTTTTTACAAACTGAAATATAATGCTTCAGATTTTGCATAAGGTGATATTTTATAATGTTGGTATTTAAATTTTCATAAATTGAGGTAATTTTGAATATTGGTAAATCCAATGCCATGATAATGAGTAATAAATTCTTTTAAACTTGATTGTATTTTACTGATATTACTTAAATTTTTATAATTTAATTCTTTATTTTCTTTTGATTTAAATTTCTTGAGAGTACATTTTGTTTGTTTAGCTACTGTATCATATAGTATTTGCATATCACAAACTATAATTGATTTTTCTTCGATAAGCTTAGATGTTAAATTTTCTTGTACTCATTTTTTTGTTAATCTTTTAGTATTTGTTGTTTGAGCATAAATATTTTTATTTTCATCAATTGCCATTTCAATACAACATTTTAAATCTTTAGCATTTTCTTCAATTCATTTTTTTCTTGGATCATCTGGATTTTTGAAATTTCCTTTATGAATTTCTTTGATAAAAGTTTCATCAATTTCAATTCTACCTTTTAATTTTGTGAATGGTTTTTGTGTTTTTGCTAATTGTGATGATTTCATAAATTTTTGACGATTAAATCATGCTGATGTTTTTGAAATTTTAGCAAATTGAGAAATAGTATAAGCGGATTGACCTAACAATGACAATCAAATTATTCAATCTCATTGTTCATGAGATAAATGACTTCAATGTAAAAAATGATTTCTTAAAGCATCAAAGCTACTTTTACAATCTTTGCATAAATATTTTTGCTTATTATTCTTAAAACCATTTTTTACACATCAATAAGATTTACAATTTGGACATTGAATTCCTTTTTCTTTAAATGTTTTATCAATTGCATCTAATTTTTCTTTTTTCTCAATTTGTTTAATTCTATTTTTAAAATGTCTAATAATTTTTATAAATTCTTCATCTTTTTTGTTTTTTAAAACATCAATTAATTCATTATTAGTCACAAAAAATCACCCCTGATATAAAAATATTACTTTTAATTTTAAATTAAAAGTAATATCAAGATTTTTTGTGAAAATTAAAACGATTTTCTGTGTGTAGAATTAATTTGAAATGCTATAAAATTTAAATCTTTTTGTTTATATGAAGATAGATCTGTAGATTTTGGTAAATATCTTCTTAAAATACCATTATTATTTTCATTTAAACCCCTTTGGCAAGGTTTACCAGGATCTGCAAAATCAATTTTGACATTACAAATTTTTTTGATTAATCTTCATTTACTAAATTCTTTACCACGATCAAAAGTAATGGTTTTAACTGTTCCTTTTTGTAACTTTGAAATAAATTTTATTATACTTTTCGTAATATTTTCTGATTTATGATTTTTAGTTACTAAAGGAATTGTGGTTTTTGATCATATATCAGCCAAAGTAATAATAGAACTTTTATGATCTTTGCCAATGATAGTATCACCTTCTAAATGACCAAATTCTTGTATATTTTTAATATTAGGAATGATTAAATTTCTTTTTTAATTTTCAAAAAAACTCTTGATGAAATAAAAAAAATCATCAACCTGGCCTAAAATTTGATTTTATTTAATTTTGGGATTTATTTTTTTTACAAACTGAAATATAATGCTTCAGATTTTGCATAAGGTGATATTTTATAATGTTGGTATTTAAATTTTCATAAATTAGACTTGGTGCAAAACCTTTAATTTTAACAATTTAACGATTATTATTAATATTAAAGGTGATAGTTATTATGTTGAAAAAATATAAAGATGATCAAGAATTTTATAGTTTAGTCGGCATAAAGCCACAAACATTTTATAAAATGCTTGAAATTTTAAAAATTGCTGAGTCTAAACAAAAATATTATGGTGGTAGAAAAAATAAAATTGTAATTGAAGAGCGTTTATTAATGACTTTAGAATATTGAAAAGACTATAGTAGTTATAGAGTTATTGCAAAAAGATATAATATTAGTCATACTAGTTGCATTCGTAATATTTTTTGAATTGAAAATATTTTAATAAAAAGCGGAATTTTTAATTTACCTGGAAAAAAAGATTTAACAAAAAATAAAGGTACTAATAATAATTTGTTAGCTATTGATGCTACTGAAACTCCAATTGAAAGAATTAAAAAAAACTAAAATTACTTTTTTCGGGTAAAAAGAAACATCATTCTCTCAAATCCCAAATAATTATTGATATTTCCAATGGAAAAATTATTTCAACTGCTTTTTGTTTTGGAAGCATTAATGATTTTAAATTGCTTCTAAAATCTAAAACTTTTATTCATCCAGAAAAACAAGTTTTTGTTGATTCGGGTTATCAAGGTATACAAAATATTCATAAAAATACATTTTTGCCATTTAAAAAAAGTAAATACAATCAATTAACACCAATTCAAAAAGAATACAATAAAACTTTAAGTAAAATTAGAATTAAAATTGAACACGTATTTGCTAAACTAAAACGTTTTAAAATTTTAAGTTTAAAATATCGCAATAAAATACGAAGATTTGCATTAATATTTAATTTAATAGCAGGAATATATAATTTTGAATTACCTTAGTTTTGCACCAAGTCTATTGAGGTAATTTTGAATATTGGTAAATCCAATGCCATGATAATGAGTAATAAATTCTTTTAAACTTGATTGTATTTTACTGATATTACTTAAATTTTTATAATTTAATTCTTTATTTTCTGTTGATTTAAATTTCTTGAGAGTACATTTTGTTTGTTTAGCTACTGTATCATATAGTATTTGCATATCACAAACTATAATTGATTTTTCTTCGATAAGCTTAGATGTTAAATTTTCTTGTACTCATTTTTTTGTTAATCTTTTAGTATTTGTTGTTTGAGCATAAATATTTTTATTTTCATCAATTGCCATTTCAATACAACAGTTTAAATCTTTAGCATTTTCTTCAATTCATTTTTTTCTTGGATAATCTGGATTTTTGAAATTTCCTTTATGAATTTCTTTGATAAAAGTTTCATCAATTTCAATTCTACCTTTTAATTTTGTGAATGGTTTTTGTGTTTTTGCTAATTGTGATGATTTCATAAATTTTTGACGATTAAATCATGCTGATGTTTTTGAAATTTTAGCAAATTGAGAAATAGTATAAGCAGATTGACCTAACAATGACAATCAAATTATTCAATCTCATTGTTCATGAGATAAATGACTTCAATGTAAAAAATGATTTCTTAAAGCATCAAAGCTACTTTTACAATCTTTGCATAAATATTTTTGCTTATTATTCTTAAAACCATTTTTTACACATCAATAAGATTTACAATTTGGACATTGAATTCCTTTTTCTTTAAATTTTTTATCAATTGCATCTAATTTTTCTTTTTTCTCAATTTGTTTAATTCTATTTTTAAAATGTCTAATAATTTTTATAAATTCTTCATCTTTTTTGTTTTTTAAAACATCAATTAATTCATTATTAGTCACAAAAAATCACCCCTGATATAAAAATATTACTTTTAATTTAAAATTAAAAGTAATATCAAGATTTTTTGTGAAAATTAAAAGAATGATGTTTCTTTTTACCTGAAAAAAGTAATTTTAGTTTTTTTTAATTCTTTCAATTGGAGTTTCAGTAGCATCAATAGCTAACAAATTATTATTAGTACCTTTATTTTTTGTTAAATCTTTTTTTTCAGGTAAATTAAAAATTCCGCTTTTTATTAAAATATTTTCAATTCAAAAAATATTACGAATGCAACTAGTATGACTAATATTATATCTTTTTGCAATAACTCTATAACTACTATAGTCTTTTCAATATTCTAAAGTCATTAATAAACGCTCTTCAATTACAATTTTATTTTTTCTACCACCATAATATTTTTGTTTAGACTCAGCAATTTTTAAAATTTCAAGCATTTTATAAAATGTTTGTGGCTTTATGCCGACTAAACTATAAAATTCTTGATCATCTTTATATTTTTTCAACATAATAACTATCACCTTTAATATTAATAATAATCGTTAAATTGTTAAAATTAAAGGTTTTGCACCAAGTCTAATATATAAATTTATATAGGAATGTTTATATTTTAATAAATTCAAATATTTTTTTCAACTTTTTTGCTTAAATGTCAAATTTAAAATAAAAATTACTTGATTTTTAAAATTAATTTGGTTTAAAATAAATATGTAATTAGCAATCAAATTATTTGATTGCTAATTTAAGAAAAATGGATGTGTTAAATATGAAAAATGAAATCTCAAAAACAAAAAATAAATTAGATGTACAAAACAATTTTTCTAGACGTAATTATTTAACTGATATATTTGATAATTTTTTTAATGATATTATAAATTTTTCTTATCCTTTAACCTTCAAAAACGATGGAGAAAGAACATTTTTACCAAAAACAGATGTTTTTGAAAATGATTCTGAATACTGTTTAGAAATTGAATTACCTGGTGTTTTACAAGAAAACATTGATTTAAAAATAAATAATAACATTCTTACAATAGAAGCTAAAAAAGACGATGTTAATGAAAAGAAAAATAAAAATTATCATATTCAAGAAAGATATTATGGTTCATTCTCTCGCTCTATTAATTTACCATCTAATATAAGTGAAGAGTCTATAGATGCTAATTTTAAAAATGGTATATTAATTGTTAAGATACCTAAAAAAGAACAAACAAAAACTAAAAAAATTACAATTAAATAAGGCTTTTATCTCCATTTATGTGATAAAATTTAAAAACAGTACATAAAGGGATAAAATCCAATTTTATATTCATTTTTTTAAAATTATTTGTTCTATAAAAAATAAGAACAATTTAATTATGCACTTTTATTTTATATTTTAACACTTATTTACGTTAAATATTTTCATTAAAATTAAAAAGAAAAAACAAAATTTCTAAATAAACTGCACAATTGTGCAGTTTTAAAGTATTTAAGATTTACATTTTTTGTGATTTACTACTAGAACTTTGATTTTTACTTGTTGAAGGTTGTGAATTTTGATAGTTAATGTACATTGGATTATTGTTAATTTCAACTTTTAGAATATTTTCATTTCATGTTTCTTCTGAATTTATTTCAACTGCATTTTCGATTGATTCGTTTAAATCATAAATTTTATTTTTTAATTCTGTTTTTTCTTCTTCAAATATTTTGTTTATTTCACTGATTTTTTCTGTTAATATTTCATTTTCTTGTTGTATTTTTTTTAATTTTTGTTCTAGTTCTTCATTTTTTTGTTCTTGTCAACTATTTTTTGTATTTTCTGGATTTTTTTCAGTTTGAGTTTCAATATTTACGAATTCTGATTGATTAATAGTTTTTATAGTTTCTTTAAAATTTCCAATTATTTCTTTATTTAATTTTACTATTATTTCATTTTCTTTCAGTTCAAAATTTTCTTGGAAATTATCCCCGCATGTACTAGTGTGGAGGAAAAAATGAATTGAAATGAATTCAATAGCATATTTCAAACTGAAAACGATTGTTTGAAATATATAGCGAAGTTTAAAACAATGAAATGCATCAGGTGTGCTTCTTCTAGTTTGAATGCTTCTGATTTGAGAAGAATACGATGTTTGAACTGTAACCAAACATTTAGTATTCTTTATGGAACCATTTTTTATAAGTCACAGACCCAAATGACATCTTGGTTTTATCTCATCTTTAGATGAATAAACACAAAGCATGGCATACCAGCAACCGATGTTGCAAGGGAATTGGGTGTGACCTATAAAACAGCTTGAAGAATGTGTCATGAAATCAGGACTAGAATTGGAAATCAAGATGCAGGTTTCATTGTTGATGGCACAGCACAGATGGATGAAATGTATCTTTCACATTTAGGTTTTAAAAAACAAGGAAGATCCTTGTTGAATAAAACTTTGATTGTTGGAGTTTATGAGAAAACCAGCAACAAACTAATTGTGAAGGTGCTGAAAAATGCAGATGAAAAAAACCTTTTAAGATTTGCATTGAAACACATTTTTACTGAGTGCTGTCTATTTACGGATTCTTGGAAGGGATATGTAAGTTTCAAAAAATTCTATCCCAAACATGAAATCGTAAATCATGAAGTTGGGTATGTGTCACCAACAGGTGTAAACACAAACCAGATTGAATCAGCATGAAAGCACATCCGACGAACTTTCCGAACACACATAAGAGTTTCAAAGCACAATATTCATTTATATGCAAAAGAATCAGCATATAAATTCAATAACATACCTAGTTTTGAAACTGTAATTTTGTGTTTGATTTAAATACATGCGGGGATAATTTCCTAGGTAGGCTTTTATCTCCATTTATGTGATAAAATTTAAAAATAGTACATAAAGGGATAAAAGCCATTTTCTTTTATATTTTCAAACGTTTTTTTTATTTTTTCTTTTATTTGATTATTTTGTTTTTCAATAGATATGATATTATTTTCAATATTATAATTTTCGTTAAATAATAAAATCTTTTTTTTATTTTCTTCATTTTTTCAATAATTTTCAATAAATTGAATAAATTTTGTATCTTCTAACTTATTTATTTTCTTTAAAAAAATAAAAAAAGTTTTTTTGATTTTCACTAATATTTTTAATTCAATTTTCTTTTATTTTTTTAAGTTCATACATCATTATATATTTATTTTCTTTTAAAGAAAATAAAATTTTATTATTTTTTTCTTTTATATTTTTAAGTTTTTTATTGTTAATATTTATTTCAGTTTTATTTCTTATAATATTATCTTCTAATTTTTCAACTTCATTAGTATTTTTTTTAATATTTTCTTCATGTTTTTTAATTATGGTTTCTATTTCATTTAAATATTGTTTTTTGGTTATTTTTTTATCAAAAGTAGTTTTAATTAATATTTGATTTTCTAAATTATTTTTATTTTCTTCTCAATCTTGTTCACATTTTTTTCTTTTATTTTTTATATCTTTTTTTCTATTTTTTAAATTTTGAATTATTTTTTTCATATTTTCATTTTCTTTTTTTATTGTCAAAATTTTTGCATTTTCCTGATCTGCTTTTTGATTAAATTTATCTATATTTTCTTCATTTTCTTTTATATTTTTATTGTATTCATCTTGTTCCTTTATTAAGTATGATTTTTTATCATCATATTTTTTAAATATATTATCAAATATTTTTTCTTCATTTTTAATTATTTGATTAATATATTCATTAAATATAAAATCTATTAATTTAAAGAAAAATTCATAATTTTCATCAGATTCATTTTTATTTATTTGCTTTTCTAAAACTAATTTATATTTATCATCATTATTTTTCATTCTGAATGCTCAAAACGATAAAATAAGTTGAGTTATAATATTTTCTTTAAGAATTTTTTCAAAAATGTTCTTATTTATATTTTCTATTTTTTCGTTTCTTTTATATAATTCTTGAATTTTATTGGTAGTTAAAATTTCTAATTCTCGTAATTGATTTAAAAATTCTTTTTTATTAAAAGATAAATTTAAATTTATTTCTTTTAAATAATTAATATCATTATTTATCTTTTTAAGTAAAAAAGTAAAATAAGTAAAATAATCTTGAAAATTAATAATGTTATTATTTTCTCTTTTATTATTTTTATTGTTTGAAGTGTTTTCAATTAATGATTTGTTTTGTTCTAATTTTAATAATTCATGATTTTGTTCAATTATTTTATTGTTAATTTCAAATTTTAAAAAATCTTTTAGTTTTTTAATTAATTTTAAATTTTCTTTTTTTTCTCAAAAATTAGAAAAAAAATTATATTTTAAATCATTTTTCAATCCATTAATTAATTTATTTAAGGCTTTTATCCCTTTATGTACTATTTTTAAATTTTATCACATAAATGGAGATAAAAGCCTACCTAGGAAATTATCCCCACATGTATTTAAATCAAACACAAAATTACAGTTTCAAAACTAGGTATGTTATTGAATTTATATGCTGATTCTTTTGCATATAAATGAATATTGTGCTTTGAAACTCTTATGTGTGTTCGGAAAGTTCGTCGGATGTGCTTTCATGCTGATTCAATCTGGTTTGTGTTTACACCTGTTGGTGACACATACCCAACTTCATGATTTACGATTTCATGTTTGGGATAGAAGTTTTTGAAACTTACATATCCCTTCCAAGAATCCGTAAATAGACAGCACTCAGTAAAAATGTGTTTCAATGTAAATCTTAAAAGGTTTTTTTTCATCTGCATTTTTCAGCACCTTCACAATTAGTTTGTTGCTGGTTTTCTCATAAACTCCAACAATCAAAGTTTTATTCAACAAGGATCTTCCTTGTTTTTTAAAACCTAAATGTGAAATATACATTTCATCCATCTGTGCTTTGCCATCAACAATGAAACCTGCATCTTGATTTCCAATTCTAGTCCTGATTTCATGACACATTCTTCAAGCTGTTTTATAGGTCACACCCAATTCCCTTGCAACATCGGTTGCTGGTATGCCATGCTTTGTGTTTATTCATCTAAAGATGAGATAAAACCAAGATGTCATTTGGGTCTGTGACTTATAAAAAATGGTTCCATAAAGAATACTAAATGTTTGGTTACAGTTCAAACATCGTATTCTTCTCAAATCAGAAGTATTCAAACTAGAAGAAGCACATCTGATGCATTTCATTATTTTCAACTTCGCTATATATTTCAAACAATCGTTTTCAGTTTGAAATATGCTATTGAATTCATTTCCATTCATTTTTTCCTCCACACTAGTACATGTGGGGATAATTTCCTTATTTAATTCAATTGTTTTAATTTCTTTTAATTGATTTAGTTGTGCTGATGTGTTTGGATTATCAAAATCAATATCTTCTGAATTAGAAAAGACATTATTTTTGTCATTGTATTCTTTAAAAAACTCTTCAAAATTTTCAATAACGGAATCTAAATTTTCATCATTAATAGAATAATTTTTATTTATTTTAAAAATATTTTTTCAAGGCATAAAACACACTTTTTCTATTTTTTAAAAATAAAAAACTTATTTACTTTAGACATATTCCGTAATTAAAATAGTTTATTTGTCAATCAAAATCTTAAGATTTGTATAACACTTATTTTATTATTTATTTGCAAAAAAGTAATAATTTATTAAAAATAATTTAAAAATATTTTCATAAAATTTTTAAAAAATAAAATTTTAAACATTTTTAATGTTAATTTTTACTTAAAAAATGAATTGACTTTTAAAAAATTCAATTACGGAATATGTCTTTTGAAGTAACAAAAGTAATAAGTTAAAACTTATATTAAGTTTGTGCTTATTTTTTATCAAATTTTTATTTTATTGTCAATATTGAGTGAAAATTTCCCAAAATTAAAGTTGTTTTATAGTACCAAATATTTAATTCAAAAAATCTCTAATTAGGGTTGTTCATTTTTTGAATACATAACCATATCAATTTTAAATCATTTGTTTATGAGCAAATTTAATGCTTTGAAAAAATTATGGCTTGAAAGGGTCACCTCTAAGTTGCAAAAAACAATGTTTTAACTTAGTAAGGAGACCTTTTTTATGACAAGATATAATAAGGAATTAAAATTAAAAGTCATAGAACAATATTTTGCTGGTAAATCTGCTACAACATTAAGTAAAGAAAATAAAATTAGCGGAAAGATAATTTATATTTGAATACAAAAATGATATTTACAAGGTGAAAAAGGTTTAGTTTCGATAAGAAGTAAAATTAAAAAACAAGAGGTAAATGCTGTGAGTAGAAATTTTAAGAAAAGAGCAAAGGAATCATTAAAACAATATGAAAAACGCGTTGAAAACGAATTATTATTACTACAAACTAAAATTGAAATATTGGAAAATTCTTTTAATTTTCACAAAAAATCTTGATATTACTTTTAATTTTAAATTAAAAGTAATATTTTTATATCAGGGGTGATTTTTTGTGACTAATAATAAATTAATTGATGTTTTAAAAAACAAAAAAGATGAAGAATTTATAAAAATTATTAGACATTTTAAAAATAGAATTAAACAAATTGAGAAAAAAGAAAAATTAGATGCAATTGATAAAACATTTAAAGAAAAAGGAATTCAATGTCCAAATTGTAAATCTTATTGATGTGTAAAAAATGGTTTTAAGAATAATAAGCAAAAATATTTATGCAAAGATTGTAAAAGTAGCTTTGATGCTTTAAGAAATCATTTTTTACATTGAAGTCATTTATCTCATGAACAATGAGATTGAATAATTTGATTGTCATTGTTAGGTCAATCTGCTTATACTATTTCTCAATTTGCTAAAATTTCAAAAACATCAGCATGATTTAATCGTCAAAAATTTATGAAATCATCACAATTAGCAAAAACACAAAAACCATTCACAAAATTAAAAAGTAGAATTGAAATTGATGAAACTTTTATCAAAGAAATTCATAAAGGAAATTTCAAAAATCCAGATGATCCAAGAAAAAAATGAATTGAAGAAAATGCTAAAGATTTAAACTGTTGTATTGAAATGGCAATTGATGAAAATAAAAATATTTATGCTCAAACAACAAATACTAAAAGATTAACACAAAAATGAGTACAAGAAAATTTAACATCTAAGCTTATCGAAGAAAAATCAATTATAGTTTGTGATATGCAAATACTATATGATACAGTAGCTAAACAAACAAAATGTACTCTCAAGAAATTTAAATCAAAAGAAAATAAAGAATTAAATTATAAAAATTTAAGTAATATCAGTAAAATACAATCAAGTTTAAAAGAATTTATTACTCATTATCATGGCATTGGATTTACCAATATTCAAAATTACCTCAATTTATGAAAATTTAAATACCAACATTATAAAATATCACCTTATGCAAAATCTGAAGCATTATATTTCGGTTTGTAAAAAAAATAAATCCCAAAATTAAATAAAATCAAATTTTAGGCCAGGTTGATGATTTTTTTTATTTCATCAAGATTTTTTGTGACTAATAATGAATTAATTGATGTTTTAAAAAACAAAAAAGATGAAGAATTTATAAAAATTATTAGACATTTTAAAAATAGAATTAAACAAATTGAGAAAAAAGAAAAATTAGATGCAATTGATAAAAAATTTAAAGAAAAAGGAATTCAATGTCCAAATTGTAAATCTTATTGATGTGTAAAAAATGGTTTTAAGAATAATAAGCAAAAATATTTATGCAAAGATTGTAAAAGTAGCTTTGATGCTTTAAGAAATCATTTTTTACATTGAAGTCATTTATCTCATGAACAATGAGATTGAATAATTTGATTGTCATTGTTAGGTCAATCTGCTTATACTATTTCTCAATTTGCTAAAATTTCAAAAACATCAGCATGATTTAATCGTCAAAAATTTATGAAATCATCACAATTAGCCAAAACACAAAAACCATTCACAAAATTAAAAGGTAGAATTGAAATTGATGAAACTTTTATCAAAGAAATTCACAAAGGAAATTTCAAAAATCCAGATGATCCAAGAAAAAAATGAATTGAAGAAAATGCTAAAGATTTAAACTGTTGTATTGAAATGGCAATTGATGAAAATAAAAATATTTATGCTCAAACAACAAATACTAAAAGATTAACACAAAAATGAGTACAAGAAAATTTAACATCTAAGCTTATCGAAGAAAAATCAATTATAGTTTGTGATATGCAAATACTATATGATACAGTAGCTAAACAAACAAAATGTACTCTCAAGAAATTTAAATCAAAAGAAAATAAAGAATTAAATTATAAAAATTTAAGTAATATCAGTAAAATACAATCAAGTTTAAAAGAATTTATTACTCATTATCATGGCATTGGATTTACCAATATTCAAAATTACCTCAATTTATGAAAATTTAAATACCAACATTATAAAATATCACCTTATGCAAAATCTGAAGCATTATATTTCGGTTTGTAAAAAAAATAAATCCCAAAATTAAATAAAATCAAATTTTAGGCCAGGTTGATGATTTTTTTTATTTCATCAAGAGTTTTTTTGAAAATTAAAAGAAAATTCTTATCTCTACCGCAGTCAAAATTGAAAAAACCACAAGCAAAACCAAAACAACCTAAAAAATAAACCATTTCACTTGAAACCCTATCTTTATGAATGTTATAAAATTGTTAAAATTTATTCTGAAAAAGGACTTAAAAAATCTTTTCTGTTAAATTTATTACAAATTTCTAATGAAGGATATCGCAAATGAAAGATCCGTGGATGTCCAGAATGAAAACCAAAGTTTGATGATAGTTACGACCAAGTAATAAATTTAATCTTTTATGATGATGATAAAGATTATGGTTGTCAACAAGAATATGGTCATAAACGAATGTCTGCCATTTTAAAAATCGGTAGAAAAAAAGCACTTTCAGCAATGAAAAGGTTAGGTTAAAAACAATTCATAAACAAGGAACTTATGGAAAAAAATCAAAATTAAAAGCAGAACATAAATTTATAGCACCTAATTTGTTAAAGCAAGCTAATAATACCATTAGTTTTAACGTTAATAAACCATTAGAAAAAATTGCTTTAGATATTAGTGAATTTAAAATTAATAATCAAAAACTATACTGGTGAGCATTTGTTGATTTTTATTCACGAAAAATATTACATCACCACTGATCTAAAAATCAAGAAAAATCACATCTTATAAAATCTTTAAAAGACATGTCTTTTAAATATAATTTGCATAATACGATTATTCATACTGATCGCGGAATACAGTTTCGAACTCATGATTATTGAAATTATGCTAAAAAAAATAATATTCAATTAAGCATGACAGATGGCTATGCTTCATATCAAAATGCAATTGTTGAAACTATATTTAAAACCTGAGTTGTAAATATAAATGGGACAGTTTTTTAAAATAATTGTATTAAATCTATTGGTCTTTTATAAGAGAGCGATTTTCTGGGTGTAGAATTAATTTGAAATGCTATAAAATTTAAATCTTTTTGTTTATATGAAGATAGATCTGTAGATTTTGGTAAATATCTTCTTAAAATACCATTATTATTTTCATTAGACTTGGTGCAAAACCTTTAATTTTAACAATTTAACGATTATTATTAATATTAAAGGTGATAGTTATTATGTTGAAAAAATATAAAGATGATCAAGAATTTTATAGTTTAGTCGGCATAAAGCCACAAACATTTTATAAAATGTTTGAAATTTTAAAAATTGCTGAGTCTAAAAAAAAATACGGACTTCTCCCCACATGTACTTGTGGAGGAAACAATGAAATTGAATGAGTTCAACAATATATTTCAAACAGAAAAAGATTGTTTGAAATATATAGCAAGTTTGAAGGAAAACAAATGTATGAGGTGTTCTTGAACAAATTTGAATACTTCTGATTTAAGAAGAATAAGATGTTTGAAATGTCATCAAACATTTAGTATTCTTCATGACACCATTTTTTACAAGTCACAAACACCTTTGACATCTTGGTTTTATCTCATCTTTAGATGAATAAACACCAAACATGGAATTCCATCAACTGATGTTGCAAAAGAATTGGGAGTAACTTTGAAAACTGCTTGAAGAATGGGTCATAAAATCCGAAGTGCAATTGCAAAACAAGAACCTCAATTCATTGTTGAGGGCATAGTGCAAATGGATGAAATGTATCTTTCACATATGGGTTTTAAAAAACAAGGAAGATCCTTAAAAAATAAAACTTTGATTGTTGGGATTTATGAAAAAACAACCAATAATTTAATTGTGAAAGTGTTGAAAAATGCAAATCAAAAAAATCTTTTGCAATTTGCAAGAAACCACATTTCTTCAAAGTGTGATGTACATACTGATTCTTGAAAAGGATATCGCCATTTTAAATCAGTTTTCACTAAGCATGAAACAGTTAACCATCAAGATGGCTATGTTTCAAAAACTGGTGTAAACATAAACCAGATTGAATCGGCATGAAAGCACATCAGACGAACATTTAAAACACATATCAAAGTTGAAAAACATCATGTTCATTTATATGCAAAAGAATCAGCATATAAATTCAATAACATACCTAGTTTTGAAACTGTAATGTTATGTTTGATTTAAAAATGTGGGGAGAAGTCCGTAGATAGGCTTTTCTCAGCATTTATGTGATAAAATTAAAAATAGTACATAAAGGGAGAAAAGCCAAAAAATATTATGGTGGTAGAAAAAATAAAATTGTAATTGAAGAGCGTTTATTAATGACTTTAGAATATTGAAAAGACTATAGTAGTTATAGAGTTATTGCAAAAAGATATAATATTAGTAATACTAGTTGCATTTGTAATATTTTTTGAATTGAAAATATTTTAATAAAAAGCGGAATTTTTAATTTACCTGGAAAAAAAAGATTTAACAAAAAATAAAGGTACTAATAATAATTTGTTAGCTATTGATGCTACTGAAACTCCAATTGAAAGAATTAAAAAAAACTAAAATTACTTTTTTCAGGTAAAAAGAAACATCATTCTCTCAAATCCCAAATAATTATTGATATTTCCAATGGAAAAATTATTTCAACTGCTTTTTGTTTTGGAAGCATTCATGATTTTAAATTGCTTCTAAAATCTAAAACTTTTATTCATCCAGAAAAACAAGTTTTTGTTGATTCAGGTTATCAAGGTATACAAAATATTCATAAAAATACATGTTTGCCATTTAAAAAAAGTAAATACAATCAATTAACACCAATTCAAAAAGAATACAATAAAACTTTAAGTAAAATTAGAATTAAAATTGAACACGTATTTGCTAAACTAAAACGTTTTAAAATTTTAAGTTTAAAATATCGCAATAAAATACGAAGATTTGCATTAAGATTTAATTTAATAGCAGGAATATATAATTTTGAATTACCTTAGTTTTGCACCAAGTCTATTTAAACCCCTTTGGCAAGGTTTACCAGGATCTGCAAAATAAATTTTGACATTACAAATTTTTTCGATTAATCTTCATTTACTAAATTCTTTACCACGATCAAAAGTAATGGTTTTAACTGTTCCTTTTTGTAACTTTGAAATAAATTTTATTATAATTTTCGTAATATTTTCTGATTTATGATTTTTAGTTACTAAAGGAATTGTGGTTTTTGATCATATATCAGCCAAAGTAATAATAGAACTTTTATGATCTTTGCCAATGATAGTATCACCTTCTAAATGACCAAATTCTTGTATATTTTTAATATTAGGAATGATTAAATTTCTTTCATGAATAGACTTACAATTATTAATTTTGCCCCTAGTTTCTTTTTGTTTGTGAGATTTATTTTTGCCTTTTCTCAATAAGTTATTTTCATCAAAACCCATTCGATTTGTTTTAAACATGTTATATAAAGTTTTTGTTGAAATACTTTTTATTTTATTTTCCTTTAAAAAGTTAGCAATTATATCAAGAGCATACTTTTTAGTAATTAACAAATGATTAATACTATTAATTTCTGTTAAAGTTAAAATTATTAATTTTCTGCCTGCATTTTGTTTGTTTTTTTGAAATTGATTCAATATTTCTAATGGCAATAAGTTTTTATTTAATAATCTACAAACTCTATGTACAGTTGATTTACTATAATCAACAATTTTTGCTATTTTACGAATCGAAAATCCATAATTTTTATATTAGACTTGGTGCAAAACTAAGGTAATTCAAAATTATATATTCCTGTTATTAAATTAAATCTTAATGCAAATCTTCGTATTTTATTGCGATATTTTAAACTTAAAATTTTAAAACGTTTTAGTTTAGCAAATACGTGTTCAATTTTAATTATAATTTTACTTAAAGTTTTATTGTATTCTTTTTGAATTGGTGTTAATTGATTGTATTTACTTTTTTTAAATGGCAAAAATGTATTTTTATGAATATTTTGTATACCTTGATAACCCGAATCAACAAAAACTTGTTTTTCTGGATGAATAAAAGTTTTAGATTTTAGAAGCAATTTAAAATCATGAATGCTTCCAAAACAAAAAGCAGTTGAAATAATTTTTCCATTGGAAATATCAATAATTATTTGGGATTTGAGAGAATGATGTTTCTTTTTACCTGAAAAAAGTAATTTTAGTTTTTTTTAATTCTTTCAATTGGAGTTTCAGTGGCATCAATAGCTAACAAATTATTATTAGTACCTTTATTTTTTGTTAAATCTTTTTTTCCAGGTAAATTAAAAATTCCGCTTTTTATTAAAATATTTTCAATTCAAAAAATATTACGAATGCAACTAGTATGACTAATATTATATCTTTTTGCAATAACTCTATAACTACTATAGTCTTTTCAATATTCTAAAGTCATTAATAAACGCTCTTCAATTACAATTTTATTTTTTCTACCACCATAATATTTTTGTTTAGACTCAGCAATTTTTAAAATTTCAAGCATTTTATAAAATGTTTGTGGCTTTATGCCGACTAAACTATAAAATTCTTGATCATCTTTATATTTTTTCAACATAATAACTATCACCTTTAATATTAATAATAATCGTTAAATTGTTAAAATTAAAGGTTTTGCACCAAGTCTAATGTAAATTTAGATAAAAGTTTGAGTATTGAAACTATTTGTCAACTTTTGAATGAAGAAAGAAAAAATCTTGAAATTCATTATGAACCTTGACTTATTCATTGTGGTTTAATTACTAAGACAACTAAGGGTCGTAAAATAACAATTATTGGTAAAGAGTATATTAATAATAATATAATTTTATTTCGAAAATAATTATTTTTGATATTACTGTAAAACAATTGTTATTTATAACGAATGTTGGTATTCTTATATAGTGCTTAAATAATATACAATCTATGTTTATACAAATAAAATGATTTAGGAGTGAAGAAATATGAACACTTCTTCTAGGACAAGAAAAACTAAAAATCTTGGATTTTTTTTAAGGATTTTTAGTTTAATAATTATTGTTTCTGCAATAATAATTTCAGTAGTGTTTAGTGCTAAATATGTTGAAAATAATAGTAAATTAAGTATTGAGTTTGCTGGTGGTTATCAAACACAAGTTCAATATGAGGGTAAAGGTAAACAAAAAGATGTTATTAATTTATTAAAAGACAGAGTTGACCCTTTAGGTACTAGTAACGTTTATATTGAAAGCATTACTAGCAATAATAATAATAAGTATAATTTAGCGTTGAGTAAAGATGCGGGAGTTGATATTTCTACTTTTGTTCACAGTGTATCACGACGTGGTTATTCTTATATTGTTGATAAAGATGGTAATGATTTATTAGCAACCGAAAAGAAAGATGACAAAGCTACTACTTGAACAAAAAGAGATAAAAGATTATTAACTAGTGATGTTTTTTCTGATATTAAAGATGTTAATAATTCTGTTACTCATCGCCCAGAACTTGTTTTTGATGTTAAAAATGATTCAGTTTTAAAAGAACTTACTTCTGCCAAAGAAAATACATTTTATATTTATTCAGATATTGGTCAGTTATTAGATTATATTCGAAGTAGTATGGGGGGTATTCGCTCCCTTGCTTTTATAATTGATAATCTTAAAAATGATACTGATGGTAAGATTAAAACATCATTAACATCATTATTAGATAATAATACACCAGGTCTTGGTAAAGGTACTGATATTTTAGCTAGAGCTAAAGCACAAGACCCTACTTTAGCACGACTATTAAATCCTAATCAAAATGGTCAATTTGGTATTAATTGAATTTATTCTGATAATTTAGGTTCAGTTCATAGTCTTTCTGTTGATACTAATGATGAAAAAAATACATATGATCCTGCTAATCGCTTTGATCCTTTTGCTTTTCCTATTGTTGTTTCACCTATGAATGCATGATTGCCTTATATTAAAGATTTATTACGTTTACCAGATGTTTCAGATATTTTACATGAAGATGTTATTGATTATCGTTATATTCCATATTGAGTTGGTGAAGTTAAAGTAACTAACAATAGTATTTCAATTAATTCAGATACTTTTAATCTTGAAACAGTTGAACAAATGAAAAGTGTTTTAACATCAGGATTGTCAAAAAATAATTTTACTATGTTATCTTATGCTAATGTTAGTCCAACGCTAGGTGCAACATCTTTAAAAATTTCAGTTGTTATTATTATATTAGTTACCTTTGTTCTTATGACTATTGTTCTGTTTTATTATCGTATGTTAGGAGTTATTGTTCTAATTATAATATCATTATTTTTATTATTTACTATTGTTAGTTTTGTTTTCATTAATGGCATAATTGCTCCCGAAAGCGTAATTGCTTTAATTATTGGTTTTGCACTATTATTAGATACAATTATTAATTTGTTGGAACGTTTTAAAAATGAATATATGCAAGGTAAAACTTTGATTAGTGCTTTTAAATCAGCAAATAAGAAAACATTATCTTCTTCATTAGATTGTAGCGCTATTATTTTAATTGTTAATTTAACTATTTTCTGATTTGGAACTCGTGCTATCAAAGGTTTTATTATTATGACTTCTATTGCTACTTTTGGTGTAATTATTTTTGGAATTATCTTATTAAGATTAATGTTATGAACATTATTACGAAATAACTGGTTAGAAAATAAACCTCAACTTTTAGGAACTAATAATATTAGTAGAAAAAGCACTATAGTTTTAAATAATTCAATAGATACAAATAATATTAAAAGTAGTGATAAAAAAATAAAAAAACAATTAATTTCAGAAAAATGTCAGCTTCAAATTAGTTATAAAAATAAAGTTAAAGAATTAATTAAAAAATTTAAAGTTGATAAGCAGCAATTAAAAAAAGAACATAGTAAATCAAGATCGGTTTATAAGTCAAAAGTGAAAGATTTAAAATTAAATCTTTCACAAGAAATTAATAAATTGAAACAAGAATTAATTAATGCATTAAAACCGTTAAACATTCAAATAGTTAAAGCAAAAGACAAAAAAATATTGGTTAATTTTAAAAATGTTTTTTCAAAACTTAAAATAAGTAACTGAAATTATTTTCATAAATTAACAAAATGAATTCTTTCAGGTTCTGCTGTTATTGTTCTTGCTTCAGGTATTACTTATGGTGTAATTGGTTCTAATTTTGGTTCTGGTTTTGATCAACGAACTGATTTTGTTGGAATGGGTACAATTACTCAAGATCCAAGTGATCCTAGTTACAATATTATTAAAGAAGCAGAATTAGCAAAAGATTTTATTAGTAAAGAAATTCAAAATAATAGTCAATTTAGTAAATATTTTAAAAATATTAATTTTTCCTTAATTGCTGGTGGTGAAGGAAAACCATATCAGTTTAAAATTATTGTTCAAACAACAGTAAATTCTCAAAGTATGCAGCAAAGGTTTAAGAATTTTTTAGGGGAGATTACTAGAAATTGAAAACAAGAATCTATTTTACAATGAGGAGAAATTGATCTAGTTGTTTCTAAGTCAGGTGTAGATATATTAGTTAATATGATTATTTCAATTGCTTTATCTTTTATTGTTATTTTAATTTATATTATTATTAGATTTCAATTAACTTATGTTATTCCTTTAATTTTAGCTATTATTTTTAGTTTACTAATGACACTTGCTATTATTAGTATTTTCCAAATTGTAATTTCTACTTCAATTGTTGGAATATTATTGGGAGTAATGATTTTAACAATAATTAGTATTATGTCAATTTTTGATAATATTCGTGAAATTAAGATTAATAATAATCAAACACAAGTTATTAGCACAGAAGAAATAATTGAAATTTCAAATAAAAGTGTTCAAAAGGCTTTACCAAGAACATTAGTTATTAATGGTGTAGTATTAATAACATCAGTCATTGTTATGTTTATTATTCCTAGTTTCTGAATAGTTGGTTTATCATTATTAATAGGTTGTATAGTAAGTTTAGTATCATCTTACTTTATTGCTCCTTTTATTTGAATTTATTTTGAGAAATGAAGAGTTTATAGATATAAAAAACGTATTAATAAAATTAAAAAACATTTCATTGGTGCAGATGAATATGTTATTAAAGGTATTAATGAATAGGTGGTTGCAATGACAAAAGAATCATTAAAAAAAATTATTATTAATATTCCTGATTTTCCAATTAAAGGTATCCAATTTAAAGATATTAACCCAATATTAAGTAATCCAGAAGCATTTCAAAGTGTTGTTAATATTTTTGTAGATTTTATTAAAAAATGTGGAGCAACAGCAATTTTAGCACCTGAAGCAAGAGGATTTATTTTTGGTGCTGCTATAGCATATAAGTTGGGTATCAAATTAGTTATTGCACGCAAAAAAGGTAAATTACCAGGTAAAACCTATAAAGTAACTTATGATTTAGAGTACGGTACTGCTATATTAGAAATGCAGCAAAATGTACTTTCAACAAAAGATAAAGTAGTAATAATTGATGATTTGATTGCAACTTCGGGAACAATTAATGCTTGTCTTAATTTAATAAAACAAAGTAATGCTCAATCAGTTGGCATCGCTACTTTAATTTCGCTTTCTGAATTTGCTAATAAACATCATTTTGATAATATTCCGCTGTTAGAAATAATTCAGTTTTAATAAGTAGTAAATAATGAATAATTTAACTTGTAAAGATTTTAACCAATTATTAGCGGAAGCAAAAACATTTATCAAAGATCCTAAGCAAATTACAAAAATTAAAGTAGCTTATGAATATGCATTATTAAAACATAAAGATCAATATCGAAAGAATGGTGATCCTTATGTTTATCACGTTTTATCAACAGCATATAATTTAGTATTATGACATTTAGATGTCTCTTCAATACAAGCAGGATTTTTACATGATATTTTAGAAGATACACCAACAACTTTTGATGAGTTAGTAGCAGAATTTGGTTTGGAAGTTGCTAATTTAGTTTTAGCTGTAACTAAAGTTAGTCATTTTGCAAAAGAAAAAAGAAATGAAATTAAAGCTAATTATTTACGTAAATTATATTTAAGTTTAGCTCATGATATTCGTGTCATTATTATTAAAATGGCAGATCGTTTACATAATATTAGAACTATTAATTTTTTAAATCCCGAAAAACAAATAATTATTGCTAAAGAAACTTTAGAAGTTTATGCTTCTATTGCTCATCGTCTAGGTATGCGTAAATTACAATCAGAACTAGAAGATCGTTCTTTTGCAGTATTACATCCTAAAGAGTATAAAAAAATTGATAACCTTATTAATTTGGATCGTGAAAAACGTGAAAAATTAGTTAATGAAATTATTAAAGAATTAAGTAAAACATTATCACAACATAAAAATTTAATTTTTAAAATTTATGGTCGTAGTAAACACTTATATTCTATTTATCGTAAAATGTATTATTTTGGAAAAGATTTTGATGATATACATGATATTTTAGCAATTAGAGTTGTTACTAATTCTATTGATAGTTGTTATGCCATTTTGGGTTATATTCATCAAAGTTTTACTCCTGTTCCGGGTAGATTTAAAGATTATATTGCAACACCAAAAAATAATATGTATCAATCATTACATACATCTGTTGTTTTTGATAATGAAATTTATGAATTACAAATTAGAACTGAAGAAATGGAAGATTTTGCTGAAGCAGGTGCAGCTTCGCATTGAAGATATAAAGAAGGGGAAAATAAAAATCCTAAGAAACGTCAAGCAGAAATTGATGAAAAATTAAATATTTTTCAAGAAATATTAAATTTAAATGACTTAAATCCAAATGTTGATGAAAAAATATTAGCAGATAATATTGCCAAAGATAATAATTTAGAAAAAGAAATTCGACAAGATATTTTTAGTGATTTAATTTATGTATTAACTCCAAATGGTAATGTTATAACATTACCATTTGGTTCAACTGTTTTAGATTTTGCTTTTAAAGTTCATACTGAAATTGGTGAAACAACAGTAGGTGCAAGAATAAATGGTATTTACTCTCCTATTAATACTGTTTTAAAATCAGGTGATATTGTTGAAATTAAAATCGCTAAAACTGCACGCCCTTCTCGTGATTGATTAAATATTGTTAAGACCAATTTTGCTCAACATAAAATAAAAAAATATTTAAATAATCAGCAAGAAAAATTTAATCAAGAAAATAAAATTAAAGATACAGAAAACAAAGAGAAAATAAAAAAAACAAAGGAAAAAATAGAAGAATATATTATTGAAAATCACATTCGTTGAAAAATTGCAAAACGTAATGTTATTATGTCAAGAATTAGATCATTAAAATATAAAACGTATGAAGATTTTTGCTTAGATGTTGCTAATGGAACTTATACAATTGAACAGGCGGTTACTACTATTTTATATAGTGATTCAGTAACATTTCAAGAATTAAAAACTAAACAACAAACAACAATTAATTTAAGTAGTAATAATGAAATTATTATTGAAAATGCCCCCAATACTAAAACATCATTGGCTCATTGTTGTTTACCTATACCTGATGAACCAATTGCGGGTTATATTACTAAAGGGCAAGGTATTAAAGTTCATCGTTTAATTTGTCCTAATGTTAGTTTGCCAGAGCGTAAAGAACGTATTATTGATACTAAGTGAAATTTATTAGCAACCAGTCATCATCTTTATAATTCAAAAATTCAAATTCAATATTTAGATCGACCAGCATTGATGACTGATGTTTTAAATATTTTGGGCTATTTAAAGGCACAAATTCAAAGTATTGATGCTAATAATAAGCTTAAGGAAAATCATGGAAGTTTAAAAATTTTAATTAAAGTTTCTAATATTGAACGTTTACATCAAATTATTTCATCAATTAAAAAAATTCCTGATATTATTGCAATAAACAGAATAATTATGTAATATTTTAGTATAATATTTTCAGCATTTAAAAGTAAATTTAGTGTAAACATTAAGAGACAGTGTGGTTGGTGCAAACATTGGTTAACTAATTTTATGACATTAAATAGCTTGTATTATTAATTAATTAAATATGATAAATTATAATTAAGTGCATTTACTTTGTAAATGAATTAGGATGGTACCGCGTTAAGAAACGTTCCTAAAATAAAGGAACTTTTTTTTAGAAGATTTATTTTTTATTAAAGGGAGTAAAAAAAGTATGCAATTTCAAAAAGCAAGAGGAACACGTGATATGTATAATGAAGAAGTTATTATATATCGTAATATTATTAAGTCTTTAACACAGTGTGCAATTAAATATAATTATCAAGAATTTATTACTCCTATTTTTGAAAATGCTCAACTATTTTTACGAGCCGTGGGAGATACAACTGATATTATTCAGAAAGAAATTTATCAATTTAATGATAAAAATGATAGATTATTAGCTCTTCGTCCTGAAGGAACAGCGGGTATTGTTCGTGCTATAATTGAAAATAAATTATATAAATCTAAGCAAACGTTAAAGTATTTTTATTATGGTTCAATGTTTCGATATGAAAGACCTCAAAAAGGGCGTCAACGTCAATTTAATCAATTTGGTATCGAAACTGTTGGTGTTAAACATCCTTTAGTTGATGTTGAAGTAATGATGATGGCCCTAGAAATGATAAAAATTTTTTCAATACCAAATTTAACTTTAAATATTAATTATTTTGGATCTAATGAAACAAAAAATAAATACCAAATAGCACTTAAAGAACAATTATTAAATCAAAGTAAGCAATTGTGTGAAAATTGTCAAATTAGAGTTAAAGTATCGCCGTTAAGAGTTCTTGATTGTAAAATTTGTACTAAATTAAATTTAGAAATACCATATTTAAATGATTTTTTAACTAATGAAGAAAAAACATATTTTACAACCATTATTAATAGTTTAAAAAATAATAAAGTTAATTTTATTATTGATGAGCATTTAGTTCGTGGTTTAGATTATTATAATGGTATTATTTTTGAAATAACTACTATTGATTCACGAATTGGTGAAAGTCAAAATACTTTACTTGGTGGTGGTAGATATGATAATTTATTTAATGAATTGGGTTCACCATTAAAAATACCTGCTATTGGTTTTGCAATTGGTATTGAAAGATTAATGTTATTATTGGTAGAAAATAAAAATATTAATAAACCACCAATTATTGATTTACAAATTATTGCTTTAAGCGAATTAGGATTAATAATAGCTTCCGATTTATTATTACAATTACGTAAAGAAAATTATCATATTGATATGGAATATAATTTATATCAAGATAAAAATAAGTCACAGATTATTGATCGTAGTTTAGCCAAAAATATACTATTTTTAAAAAAAAAAATCAGTTTAGTTTTTATTCTTTTGTTAAAAAAGAAATGATAAAATTAATTTTTGATACTGAACAGCAATTGCTTAGTAAGGTTAAAAATCTATTATTAGAGGAGAATGAAGAATATGGAAAAACTCTTTAGAACTCATACATGTGGTAATTTAACGCAGGGTGATATTACAAAAGAAATTATTATTAGTGGTTGAGTTAAAGATATTCGTATTAATAAATTTGGTATTTTTATTGATTTACGTGATATGTATGGAACAACACAAGTCATTGTTAAACCAGATAACGGATATTATCAAGAAATAAAAAATGTTAAAGTTGAATCTGTTTTAAAAGTAATTGGAACAGTTGTCTTACGAAAAAATAAAGATGCAAAAACTGCTAATGATATGATTGAAGTAGTGGCAAAAGATATTGAAATATTAAGCAATTCTATTAATTTACCATTTGTTATTAAAAATGATAATACGCTTGCTAGTGAAGAATTACGTTTACAATATCGCTATTTAGATTTAAGAAGACCAGCAATGAATTATAATATTAAATTTAAACACCAATTTCTTAGTTGCTTACGAACATTTTTGAATCAAAATAATTTTTTAGAAATTGATACTCCTTGCTTAACAAAATCAACACCAGAAGGTGCTCGTGATTTTTTAGTTCCTGCTCGTATTCAAAAAAAACATTTTTATGCTTTACCACAATCACCACAAATTTATAAGCAATTATTAATGATATCAGGTATTGACAAATATTATCAAATTGCTAAATGTTTTCGTGATGAAGATTTTCGTGCTGATAGACAACCCGAATTTCAACAATTAGACTTAGAAATGGCATTTACTACTAGTAAAGAAATTAAATTAATAGTAGAAAATATGATAATAAGTCTTTTTAATACTTTAAAAATTGGTAATATTCCCTCAACATTTTCATCGATTACCTATGATCAAGCAATGGATTTATATGGTAGTGATAAACCTGATTTGCGTTGTACATGTAAGTTAATAAATATTAATATTAACAATAATAGTGATGGCTTTATTTATAAGGGTTTTATAGTTAATGATAAAATGAATGAAACAACTATAAAAAAAATAACAGAAATTAGCAATCAGCATGGAGGAAAAACATTAATAATTTATGACTTAATTAAGAAAAAAATTATTCATAATAATTCTAAAGTAAAGTTTGATGATTTAGTTTTAGCAGAAGAAATATCAAAAATAAAATATAATAATAATTTTTTAATTTTCGTATATGAACAACAAGATGTTGCTAATAAAGTTATGGGTGCTATTAGAAGTTTTTATATTAATGATTTGTCAAAACGAATTAATCATAAAGATTTTATGAATAATATTGAAAAATTTGAATTTATTTGAATTATTGATTGACCAATGTTTGAACAGGAAGAAAATAAATGACAAGCTTGTCATCATCCTTTTACAAGTCCAAAAAATCCTGAAAAATTATTAGATATAAAAAATAAATATTTAGGAACTTTAACTGCAGATGCTTATGATTTGGTTTTAAATGGTTTTGAAATTGCTGGTGGGAGCATTAGAATTCATGATTATAAATTACAAAAAAAGATTTTTGAATTATTAGATTTAAGTAAAACAGAAATTGAAAATAAATTTGGTTTTTTCTTATCAGCTTTTAATTACGGAGTTCCTCCACATGGTGGTATTGCTTTTGGCATTGATCGTTTATTAATGATTTTAATTAAGAATGAATCAATTCGTGATACTATTGCTTTTCCTAAAAATAATCGTGGTATTTGTTTATTAACAAATAGTCCTAGTGAAATTTCATCTGATCAGTTATCAATATTAAATTCGGAATTTAAGAAGTAAAATTTTAATTTTAAAGTGATTAGAAGTTTAATAAAATTAGAAAATATAAATATTAAAAATCTCTAATGAAAAACAATTTAATTATTTTTCATTAGAGATTAATTATGTAATTTAATTGAAATCAATTTTTCAATAATGTTAAATTAATAATTATTAATTTCAATTATATTTTTTTTGATATTTGTTAATATTCAAGTTCAATAAATGGTTCACTATTTTTGGTTTTTAGATGTCATATAGCTGGTAAATTTTTTTGAACTAAAGTAAAGACATTATTTGGTGGTAAGCATTTATAAAGTGAACCGTCATTAGTTTTAGTTTTTCCATCTCCGTTTCATGTAGTAACATATAAAAAATTTGTATTTTTATTAAAAACTAATGATAGTACTCCCCCTTTTATTCCAGACATTGGTTTAAAGTTTGTTTCTTCTGCTAAACATTTGTAAACTTCACCATTACTAGGAGATTGATATGAACCGGTTCAAACTCCTGCATAAATATTATCATCATTGTCAAAAGTTAAAGAAGAAACAGATTTATTTATACCATCCATTTTTTTAAAAGTATTTTGATTTTTTTGATATTTATAAACGTTACCTTTAAAACTACTTTCTCTAGTACCTATATAAACATTTTCATTTTTATCAATAGCTATTGTTCATATTTCACCATATATTCCTAATATTGGTTTAAAGTTTGTTTCTCCTGCTAAACATTTATAAAAAGCACCATGTCAAGAACTATTTCTAGTTCCAAGATAAAGATTACCTTTTGTATCAGTTGCTAAAGAACATATTTCACCAGGTATTATTAAATTTATTTTTGAAATTATAATTTTTTTATTATTATTTTTTATTTCTGCTTGTTGTTGATTTTCTATTAACTGTGTTTCTAATTCTGTAATTTTATTTGCAAGATTTGTAATTATTTTTCTTTTATCTAATGCATCTCTTTCTGATTTTGCATAGAGATCACTTATTTCTTTTAAATCATCAAGAGTTTCTTGTAGTTTTTTTATTTAATTTTTCAATTTTGGTTTTATATTTATTATTAGTTAGACTTTCTTTTTCTAATATTTTCTTTTTATTATTTATCATTTTTTAATAAGTACCTCTTTCTTTAAATTAATATAAATATTAATTTTTAATATTAAGATTTACCAAAAATTTGATTTTTTATTATTTAATATCGTAGGTTTAGAAAAAAATGTAAAATATTGTTAATTAATTTAATTCATATAAAAATTAGTATTTTTATATTATTTATAAAGTTAAAGTAGTAATAATAACATCATATATATAATTTAATCAATAATATATTACTAGTTTTGTTATAGATTTAAAAAAGTAGATTAATACTTAATTTTGTTGAAACAGTTTTATATAAATTAGTAATGATAAATTCTAATATTTTTCAATAGTTATTTTAGGTAAATCTTAATTAAAGTTTATATGTGAAAAAAATAATATACAATAAAAAAGTTTTTATTATTAATAAATAATAAAGAAATAAAAAAATAAAGATAGATGAAAAATAAATTTTATTTTTTTTATTGATTACTAATAAGTATATGAGTAGTTTACTGTTAAGAATCATGTACAATATTTTTACACAAGATTTATATAGAGAGGTGTTTAGATTTATGAAAAAATTTAAAAAAATATTAGCAACGACAGCTACTGTGGGAATATCAACAACAGCAACCCTTAGTACAGTTGCATGTGATAATTATTCATTACCACAATTAGACAGTAAATATGCACAATTATTAGGTTGATATGATACTGATGGTAAAAGTTTAATTTTACAAAAATTAAACTATGATAATACATCTGATAGTGAAAAATATTCGGTTATTGCAGATGATCACTTAATGAAAATTAATGATCTTTTTAAAAATAAATTATTAAGAACAGGTGCACCACCTCATAAATATAGGGCAGAAAATGCTAATGCAGCACATTTTTTAAAAGATTTAGGTTTCAAAACTGGTGATGAAATTGGCGTTTATTCAGATGAATAATATGCTGAAATTGTTAGTTTAACTGTTAGTATTAAAAATACTTTTCCAGGAGAAATTAAATAAAAATACACCGAAGATAGTTTTGAATTAGAAGCAGGTACGTGTCAAATTGATATTATCAAAAATAATGAAATTTTAAAATCTTATATTATTAATACAGCTGACAATAAGGATTTAGATGTTAGTCAAGAATTTCGAAAAATTTTACCTGATTTGAAACTTTATAACAATGCGGGATTTAAAAAAGGAAGTTTAGCCTCTGATTTTAAATTAGAATTTGCACCATATAAACAAAAGCAATGAGAAGCTTTAATTAGTTTATTAAATACAAAAGTTGGAAATTATCCCCACATGTACTAGTGTGGAGGAAAAAATGAATTGAAATGAATTCAATAGCATATTTCAAACTGAAAACGATTGTTTGAAATATATAGCGAAGTTGAAAATAATGAAATGCATCAGATGTGCTTCTTCTAGTTTGAATACTTCTGATTTGAGAAGAATACGATGTTTGAACTGTAACCAAACATTTAGTATTCTTTATGGAACCATTTTTTATAAGTCACAGACCCAAATGACATCTTGGTTTTATCTCATCTTTAGATGAATAAACACAAAGCATGGCATACCAGCAACCGATGTTGCAAGGGAATTAGGTGTGACCTATAAAACAGCTTGAAGAATGTGTCATGAAATCAGGACTAGAATTGGAAATCAAGATGCAGGTTTCATTGTTGATGGCACAGCACAGATGGATGAAATGTATCTTTCACATTTAGGTTTTAAAAAACAAGGAAGATCCTTGTTGAATAAAACTTTGATTGTTGGAGTTTATGAGAAAACCAGCAACAAACTAATTGTGAAGGTTCTGAAAAATGCAGATAAAAAAAACCTTTTAAGATTTGCATTGAAACACATTTTTACTGAGTGCTGTCTATTTACGGATTCTTGGAAGGGATATGTAAGTTTCAAAAACTTCTATCCCAAACATGAAATCGTAAATCATGAAGTTGGGTATGTGTCACCAACAGGTGTAAACACAAACCAGATTGAATCAGCATGAAAGCACATCCGACGAACTTTCCGAACACACATAAGAGTTTCAAAGCACAATATTCATTTATATGCAAAAGAATCAGCATATAAATTCAATAACATACCTAGTTTTGAAACTGTAATTTTGTGTTTGATTTAAATACATGCGGGGATAATTTCCTAGGTAGGCTTTTATCTCCATTTATGTGATAAAATTTAAAAATAGTACATAAAGGGATAAAAGCCTACAAAAGTTTATACATTTTGTTATGATGCTGCTAAAAATGGTAATAAAATTACTAGATTTGTTAATGTTCAGAGAGTGTGATTACAAGTAGATTTTGGGAAAGTAAATGCACTAAAAGATTCAAGAATTGGATCATTACCAGTTTTAGATTAAAACTATATTAACACAATTATATTTTACAAAAAGAGCGGTTGACAATGCTATTTTTGTGTTAATTAATAAATTATTTTATTTAGTCTTATTTTAATATTTAAGTTTGTTGAATTAATTTATTTTTTCTTTTATTCATAAATAAAATAATTTGATATTTTATTTATGAACTAAATTTATAATTATCAAATAAGAGGGGGTGTTAAAATGATAAATAATGTTGTATTAGTAGGTAAATTAATGAATGAACCAGAAATAATACCAACCAGAGAACAAATTCCAACAAAATGAACCAAGTTTATAATGGCTGTTGAAAGACCTTTTAAAAATCGTCAAAATCAATTTGAAATTGATTTTCTCACTATTAAAACTTGAATAGCTAATACAGAGGAATTAAAAACACTATTAAAAAAGAATGCAATTATTGGTATTAAAGGTAGAATTCAAACATTTGCTAATAAAGCTAATGATTTTTACTATACAGAAATTATTTTTAATTTTCAAAAAAACTCTTGATGAAATAAAAAAAATCATCAACCCGGCCTAAAATTTGATTTTATTTAATTTTGGGATTTATTTTTTTTACAAACTGAAATATAATGCTTCAGATTTTGCATAAGGTGATATTTTATAATGTTGGTATTTAAATTTTCATAAATTGAGGTAATTTTGAATATTGGTAAATCCAATGCCATGATAATGAGTAATAAATTCTTTTAAACTTGATTGTATTTTACTGATATTACTTAAATTTTTATAATTTAATTCTTTATTTTCTTTTGATTTAAATTTCTTGAGAGTACATTTTGTTTGTTTAGCTACTGTATCATATAGTATTTGCATATCACAAACTATAATTGATTTTTCTTCGATAAGCTTAGATGTTAAATTTTCTTGTACTCATTTTTTTGTTAATCTTTTAGTATTTGTTGTTTGAGCATAAATATTTTTATTTTCATCAATTACCATTTCAATACAACAGTTTAAATCTTTAGAATTTTCTTCAATTCATTTTTTTCTTGGATCATCTGGATTTTTGAAATTTCCTTTATGAATTTCTTTGATAAAAGTTTCATCAATTTCAATTCTACCTTTTAATTTTGTGAATGGTTTTTGTGTTTTTGCTAATTGTGATGATTTCATAAATTTTTGACGATTAAATCATGCTGATGTTTTTGAAATTTTAGCAAATTGAGAAATAGTATAAGCAGATTGACCTAACAATGACAATCAAATTATTCAATCTCATTGTTCATGAGATAAATGACTTCAATGTAAAAAATGATTTCTTAAAGCATCAAAGCTACTTTTACAATCTTTGCATAAATATTTTTGCTTATTATTCTTAAAACCATTTTTTACACATCAATAAGATTTACAATTTGGACATTGAATTCCTTTTTCTTTAAATTTTTTATCAATTGCATCTAATTTTTCTTTTTTCTCAATTTGTTTAATTCTATTTTTAAAATGTCTAATAATTTTTATAAATTCTTCATCTTTTTTGTTTTTTAAAACATCAATTAATTCATTATTAGTCACAAAAAATCACCCCCGATATAAAAATATTACTTTTAATTTTAAATTAAAAGTAATATCAAGATTTTTTGTGAAAATTAAAAGAAATTATTGCTGATCGTATTATTTATTTAACTTAAAAGTAATTAAAAAATGGTCTTAATTACTCAATAATTAAGACCATTTTTATTTTTACTACTAATAAGTTTATAGTTACTTTATATTTTTTCAAATTAAAACGATATATAGTAAAATAAATTTGTTATAATTTTACTATAATTTATTAGTATAAAAAGTTAGGAGCAAACAAAATGAAAATTGGAATTGTAAGTGATTCAGCTACTGGTTTTACCGTTGAAGATATGAAAAAATATCCTGAAATAATAATTATTCCTTTAAATATTATTGAAGGAGAAAATGCTTATGATGATAATAACGTTGATATTGATAGCGAAACAATTCGTAAAAAGATGATTGATGAACACTGTATTTTAAAAACTAGTCAAACTAGTCGTGGTAAACTTGAACAATATTGAGATAATGCTTTAAGTAAATATGATCAAATTTTATTTTTACCAATTGCTAATAATGCTTCAGGACAATATGCAAGTTCACAAGTTTTACAAAAAGAAGAAAAATATAAAAATAAAGTTCATATTTTAGAAACAGGTGCTGCTTCAATACCTTTAAAATTTATGGTTTTAATTGCTTTTACTCTTGTTAAAAATGGAAAAAAAATTCCTGAAATTTTAGGAATTTTAAATAAATTTCGTAAAACTTATGAATCTTATATTGCTCCTAATGATTTAAAATTTTTGGCTCGTGGTGGTAGATTACCAATGAGTAAAGCAAGAATTGGTAATTTTTTACGTTTTAAACCAATTTTAAGATGTAAAGAAACAATTGATAATATTGGTAGAGTTAGAACCTTAAGTAAAGCTATGGAAGAAATGTTAGATATTATTACTAAAATTAAAGACGTTACTAAAGAAACAATATATATTATTGATGGTTGATGTAGAAAAGATATTATTGATGAAGCAATTAAAAAAGTAAAAAATAGAGGATTTACCAAATATAAAGTTGAACCATTATGTAATATTTTAAAAACACATACTGGTAATAATACTATTGGTTTTTCGGTAGTACCTAATCAATGAGTAAAAGAAGTCTAATAAAAAAGTAGTTTTATAAAAAATGATTAAGTATTCTGTTTTTTAGAAAATATATAAAAAACTTTAAATCTAAAAAAGAATGTTAGTAAAGGTTAATTTAGTTTACTAACATTCAGATTTTTTCAACTTATAAATAATAAAATATTAAATATTATGATTTAAATTCTTATTAATAATTAAAGTTTTAAACTAAAGAAATAATTGAAAAAATTTAATAAAATAAATATTTATAAATCAAAGTAATGGTTTTTTAATTTATTGAGTTTTAACTATAAAATTAAAAAATATTTTTATTAAGTATCCTTAACCATTTCATAGTATAACTATTTTATTTTTTTAATTTTAATAGCCATTTTCATTTAGTGGTATTTTAAATCAAAAACCTTCATAACAAACAACATTTCCAAAATTATGTTTATATTTTTGATAAGAACGACAAATATTATTATAGGCTTGATAATAGCGTTTTTTATTACTTTAATTTTACAATTAAAGTATCCATAATTTAAGATTTACTTAGAACATAGATTATATTTATAATATTTAGGATTTTAAAAAAATATGAAATGGTGTAAGAACATTAAATTAGTTTGTAAATTTATAAAAAATAAAATGATAAGTTAAATTTATGACAATATTAAAAATATTGTTAATAACATAAATTGATAACCAATTATTTTTTTATAGAATATAGTTTTAATTGAAAAATTATTATTTATTGTTTATTTTTGAATTCTAAGTAAATCTTAATTTAAATCTATAATTGAAAAAATGAATATACAATAAAAAACGGGACGGTAACAAAAACGGAGGATATAATTACTTTTTAAACATTTCTTTAAAATTATAGACAAGAAATAATTGTAATTATATGCAATTGTAAATACATCTTACTACTAAATTAAATGAATTACAATTAAAATACAAATATTAAAAAAATGAAAAATAAAATTAATATTTATACACAACAAAAATTCTTATTAAATTAAAATTTAATAAGTTTTTAAAATTTTAATAAAAAAATTAAGGAAATTATCCCCACATGTACTAGTGTGGAGGAAAAAATGAATTGAAATGAATTCAATAGCATATTTCAAACTGAAAACGATTGTTTGAAATATATAGCGAAGTTGAAAATAATGAAATGCATCAGATGTGCTTCTTCTAGTTTGAATACTTCTGATTTGAGAAGAATACGATGTTTGAACTGTAACCAAACATTCAGTATTCTTTATGGAACCATTTTTTATAAGTCACAGACCCAAATGACATCTTGGTTTTATCTCATCTTTAGATGAATAAACACAAAGCATGGCATACCAGCAACCGATGTTGCAAGGGAATTAGGTGTGACCTATAAAACAGCTTGAAGAATGTGTCATGAAATCAGGACTAGAATTGGAAATCAAGATGCGGGTTTCATTGTTGATGGCACAGCACAGATGGATGAAATGTATCTTTCACATTTAGGTTTTAAAAAACAAGGAAGATCCTTTTTGAATAAAACTTTGATTGTTGGAGTTTATGAGAAAACCAGCAACAAACTAATTGTGAAGGTTCTGAAAAATGCAGATAAAAAAACCTTTTAAGATTTGCATTGAAACACATTTTTACTGAGTGCTGTCTATTTACGGATTCTTGGAAGGGATATGTAAGTTTCAAAAACTTCTATCCCGAACATGAAATCGTAAATCATGAAGTTGGGTATGTGTCACCAACAGGTGTAAACACAAACCAGATTGAATCAGCATGAAAGCACATCCGACGAACTTTCCGAACACACATAAGAGTTTCCAAGCACAATATTCATTTATATGCAAAAGAATCAGCATATAAATTCAATAACATACCTAGTTTTGAAACTGTAATTTTGTGTTTGATTTAAATACATGCAGGGATAATTTCCTAGGTAGGCTTTTATCTCCATTTATGTGATAAAATTTAAAAATAGTACATAAAGGGATAAAAGCCAAAATTAATTAAGTTATGTTTTTAAATTTATTTTATTACATTTAAAAACATAACCATTTTAATATAAATATTTATGTTATAAGTTCTATTACCAAGCATTTCTTTTAAAATATGTCAAATATTACCTTCTGTAAAACAACCTATATTCCACTTTGCACCTTGATTTTCAATACCTTGTTTATTATTTTTAAAATATTGTTTTTTTAATTTTTTATGGTTTTTTTAATATTTCATTCATATATTTTATTAACTCATCATATTGACCATTTTCAATAAAATTTCTACAAATCTTATATTCATCTCAATATTTTCCTTTATTTCCAGCGATTATTCCAACATATAATTTTTTAACTAAATGGAATTTATCTAAAACAAAATTTGCACCTAAATAATCAGCAACTTCTTTAATTCATCCTGCACTATCTCCACAAATAATAATTTTTGCTTGGTCAAAATTTTCAAAAAATCTATTTCCTTGTTCTTTGATAAATTCAGCAGTTTTTTTAACACCAATTGCTGTTTTTGTTGGTCTTATTATTATATCTGCTCTTTTATTAACTAATTTATGATTAACATTATCTGTACAAAATAATACTAAACGCATTGAATATTTACCAGAATTGCGTTTAAATTTTCAAAATTTTCGATGTCCATCATCAATACTAATATAAATAAATTGATTTGGTTCTAATTTTATTTTAGGAACATCTAATTTATTAACTTGATATTCTTAAAATAATCTACTAATACTTGTTGTACTAAATTTTGTTTGCTTCATAGTATGTAAAATATCAACATATCTTTTTCTTTTAATTTTCACAAAAAATCTTGATATTACTTTTAATTTAAAATTAAAAGTAATATTTTTATATCAGGGGTGATTTTTTGTGACTAATAATGAATTAATTGATGTTTTAAAAAACAAAAAAGATGAATAATTTATAAAAATTATTAGACATTTTAAAAATAGAATTAAACAAATTGAGAAAAAAGAAAAATTAGATGCAATTGATAAAAAATTTAAAGAAAAAGGAATTCAATAGACTTGGTGCAAAACTAAGGTAATTCCAAATTATATATTCCTGCTATTAAATTAAATCTTAATGCAAATCTTCGTATTTTATTGCGATATTTTAAACTTAAAATTTTAAAACGTTTTAGTTTAGCAAATACGTGTTCAATTTTAATTCTAATTTTACTTAAAGTTTTATTAGACTTGGTGCAAAACTAAGGTAATTCAAAATTATATATTCCTGCTATTAAATTAAATCTTAATGCAAATCTTCGTATTTTATTGCGATATTTTAAACTTAAAATTTTAAAACGTTTTAGTTTAGCAAATACGTGTTCAATTTTAATTCTAATTTTACTTAAAGTTTTATTGCATTCTTTTTGAATTGGTGTTAATTGATTGTATTTACTTTTTTTAAATGGCAAAAATGTATTTTTATGAATATTTTGTATACCTTGATAACCTGAATCAACAAAAACTTGTTTTTCTGGATGAATAAAAGTTTTAGATTTTAGAAGCAATTTAAAATCATGAATGCTTCCAAAACAAAAAGCAGTTGAAATAATTTTTCCATTGGAAATATCAATAATTATTTGGGATTTGAGAGAATGATGTTTCTTTTTACCTGAAAAAAGTAATTTTAGTTTTTTTTAATTCTTTCAATTGGAGTTTCAGTAGCATCAATAGCTAACAAATTATTATTAGTACCTTTATTTTTTGTTAAATCTTTTTTTCCAGGTAAATTAAAAAGGCTTTTCTCCCTTTATGTACAATTAAAATTTTATCACATAAATGTTTAGAAAAGCCTACATACGGATTTCTCCCCACATTTTTATTAAATCAAACACAACAATGTTGTTTCAAAACTGGGGTTTTTGTTGAATTTATATGCAGATTCTTTGGCATATAAATGCACATGCTGTTTTGAAACTCTGATATGTGTTCTGAAAGTTCGCCGAATATGTTTTCATACTGATTCAATTTGATTTGTATTTACACCATTCTTTGAAACATAACTATTTTGATGGTTCACTGTTTCATGTTTAGGAAAAAACAATTTGAAATCGCGATATCCTCTTCAAGAATCAGTATATACTTGGCATTGTGAAGAAATGTGTTTTTGTGCAAACTGCAAAAGATTTTTTCTGTTTGCATTTTTCATCACTTTCACAATTAGGTTGTTCGTTGTTTTTTCATAAATACCAACAATCAGTGTTTTATTCATCAAGGATCTTCCTTGTTTCTTGGCACCTATATGTGAAAGATACATTTCATCAATCTGTACTATGCCTCCCACAATGAATTCATGTTCTTGTTTGGCGATACGCTTTCTGATTTCATGACCCATTCTCCAAGCTGTTTTCAAGGTCACTCCCAATTCTTTTGCAACATCTGTTGATGGAATTCCATGTTTGGTATTTATTCATCGAAAAATGAGATAAAACCAAGATGTCAAAGGAATTTGTGACCTTGAAAAAATGGTTCCAGAGAGGATACTGAATGTTTGATTACATTTCAAGCATCTTACTCTTTTTAAATCAGAAGTATTCAAAGTAGAACTATAGCACCGTATGCATTTGGTTTCTTTCAACATTGCTATATATTCAAGACATTGTTGTTCGGTTTGAAAAACGTTGTTGAACTCATTAAATTTCATTTGTTCCTCCCACGCGTACATGTGGGGAGAAATCCGATTAAAAATTCCGCTTTTTATTAAAATATTTTCAATTCAAAAAATATTACGAATGCAACTAGTATGACTAATATTATATCTTTTTGCAATAACTCTATAACTACTATAGTCTTTTCAATATTCTAAAGTCATTAATAAACGCTCTTCAATTACAATTTTATTTTTTCTACCACCATAATATTTTTGTTTAGACTCAGCAATTTTTAAAATTTCAAGCATTTTATAAAATGTTTGTGGCTTTATGCCGACTAAACTATAAAATTCTTGATCATCTTTATATTTTTTCAACATAATAACTATCACCTTTAATATTAATAATAATCGTTAAATTGTTAAAATTAAAGGTTTTGCACCAAGTCTATTGTATTCTTTTTGAATTGGTGTTAATTGATTGTATTTACTTTTTTTAAATGGCAAAAATGTATTTTTATGAATATTTTGTATACCTTGATAACCCGAATCAACAAAAACTGGTTTTTCTGGATGAATAAAAGTTTTAGATTTTAGAAGCAATTTAAAATCATGAATGCTTCCAAAACAAAAAGCAGTTGAAATAATTTTTCCATTGGAAATATCAATAATTATTTGGGATTTGAGAGAATGATGTTTCTTTTTACCTGAAAAAAGTAATTTTAGTTTTTTTTAATTCTTTCAATTGGAGTTTCAGTGGCATCAATAGCTAACAAATTATTATTAGTACCTTTATTTTTTGTTAAATCTTTTTTTCAAGGTAAATTAAAAATTCCGCTTTTTATTAAAATATTTTCAATTCAAAAAATATTACGAATGCAACTAGTATGACTAATATTATATCTTTTTGCAATAACTCTATAACTACTATAGTCTTTTCAATATTCTAAAGTCATTAATAAACGCTCTTCAATTACAATTTTATTTTTTCTACCACCATAATATTTTTGTTTAGACTCAGCAATTTTTAAAATTTCAAGCATTTTATAAAATGTTTTTGGCTTTATGCCGACTAAACTATAAAATTCTTGATCATCTTTATATTTTTTCAACATAATAACTATCACCTTTAATATTAATAATAATCGTTAAATTGTTAAAATTAAAGGTTTTGCACCAAGTCTAATGTCCAAATTGTAAATCTTATTTATGTGTAAAAAATGGTTTTAAGAATAATAAGCAAAAATATTTATGCAAAGATTGTAAAAGTAGCTTTGATGCTTTAAGAAATCATTTTTTACATTGAAGTCATTTATCTCATGAACAATGAGATTGAATAATTTGATTGTCATTGTTAGGTCAATCTGCTTATACTATTTCTCAATTTGCTAAAATTTCAAAAACATCAGCATGATTTAATCGTCAAAAATTTATGAAATCATCACAATTAGCAAAAAAACAAAAACCATTCACAAAATTAAAAGGTAGAATTGAAATTGATGAAACTTTTATCAAAGAAATTCATAAAGGAAATTTCAAAAATCCAGATGATCCAAGAAAAAAATGAATTGAAGAAAATGCTAAAGATTTAAACTGTTGTATTGAAATGGCAATTGATGAAAATAAAAATATTTATGCTCAAACAACAAATACTAAAAGATTAACAAAAAAATGAGTACAAGAAAATTTAACATCTAATCTTATCGAAGAAAAATCAATTATAGTTTATGATATGCAAATACTATATGATACAGTAGCTAAACAAACAAAATGTACTCTCAAGAAATTTAAATCAAAAGAAAATAAAGAATTAAATTATAAAAATTTAAGTAATATCAGTAAAATACAATCAAGTTTAAAAGAATTTATTACTCATTATCATGGCATTGGATTTACCAATATTCAAAATTACCTCAATTTATGAAAATTTAAATACCAACATTATAAAATATCACCTTATGCAAAATCTGAAGCATTATATTTCAGTTTGTAAAAAAAATAAATCCCAAAATTAAATAAAATCAAATTTTAGGCCAGGTTGATGATTTTTTTTTATTTCATCAAGAGTTTTTTTGCAAATTAAAATCTTTTTCCGTCAGCAAAATGTTCAATAACATTATTTTTGATATCCTGACAAGTTCTTTTATATTTAGGTAATTCTAATTCTTCATCTAATAAACAAACTCTTACTCATTTTTTTAATTGTTCATCATAATATTTATAATCACGACATTTATAAATAACAAGACCATTGATAGTATTTCTAGTTCTTTCTTTAATTTTAACTGGAATATATTTTCTATCTCTTTCTTTTAATATTCTTCAATCTGTTTTTTCTCATTGATTTTTTATATCATCTCTAAATGATTGATACATTCTTTTTGTTGCTTCTTTTAAAGTTCATAAATAATTAAAACTCATATTTTTTCTCCTAACTATTTTAAAAAAATCTAAATTTATTGTAAATATATTTAAAAAAATAATTTACTTAATTATTATATAAATATATAAGTTTAATTTTAAATAAAATAAAAAATATTTAAAAAACCACTTTCATATTTAAAATATAATAAACAATTTCAATATAATTAATAGTATAAGGTATCATAAAATAAACGCCTTTAATTTAGGCGTTATTTTGCATTTAAAAGCATACTTGTAAAAATAATCAAAAATAGTACAATAGACTTGGTGCAAAACTAAGGTAATTCAAAATTATATATTCCTGCTATTAAATTAAATCTTAATGCAAATCTTCGTATTTTATTGCGATATTTTAAACTTAAAATTTTAAAACGTTTTAGTTTAGCAAATACGTGTTCAATTTTAATTCTAATTTTACTTAAAGTTTTATTGTATTCTTTTTGAATTGGTGTTAATTGATTGTATTTACTTTTTTTAAATGGCAAAAATGTATTTTTATGAATATTTTGTATACCTTGATAACCTGAATCAACAAAAACTTTTTTTCTGGATGAATAAAAGTTTTAGATTTTAGAAGCAATTTAAAATCATGAATGCTTCCAAAACAAAAAGCAGTTGAAATAATTTTTCCATTGGAAATATCAATAATCATTTGGGATTTGAGAGAATGATGTTTCTTTTTACCTCTTTAATTGTAAAATTAAAAAGGACACTTATATAAAAATTAAATTGTGTTAGTTCTATAATTAAGAAAAGAAAGGAATTAGCGCAATGTATAAGTATCTGAGTATTGAATCAATAATAGCAATAAAAGAATATAAAAATTATGGATTTTCGATTCGTAAAATAGCAAAAATTGTTGATTAGACTTGGTGCAAAACCTTTAATTTTAACAATTTAACGATTATTATTAATATTAAAGGTGATAGTTATTATGTTGAAAAAATATAAAGATGATCAAGAATTTTATAGTTTAGTCGGCATAAAGCCACAAACATTTTATAAAATGCTTGAAATTTTAAAAATTGCTGAGTCTAAACAAAAATATTATGGGGGTAGAAAAAATAAAATTGTAATGGAAGAGCGTTTATTAATGACTTTAGAATATTGAAAAGACTATAGTAGTTATAGAGTTATTGCAAAAAGATATAATATTAGTCATACTAGTTGCATTCGTAATATTTTTTGAATTGAAAATATTTTAATAAAAAGCGGAATTTTTAATGGCTTTTCTCCCTTTATGTACTATTTTTAAATTTTATCACATAAATGCTGAGAAAAGCCTATCTACGGACTTCTCCCCACATTTTTAAATCAAACATAACATTACAGTTTCAAAACTAGGTATATTGTTGAATTTATATGCCGATTCTTTTGCATATAAATGAACATGATGTTTTTCAACTTTGATATGTGTTTTAAATGTTCGTCTGATGTGCTTTCATGCCGATTCAATCTGGTTTATGTTTACACCAGTTTTTGAAACATAGCCATCTTGATGGTTAACTGTTTCATGCTTAGTGAAAACTGATTTAAAATGGCGATATCCTTTTCAAGAATCAGTATGTACATCACACTTTGAAGAAATGTGGTTTCTTGCAAATTGCAAAAGATTTTTTTGATTTGCATTTTTCAACACTTTCACAATTAAATTATTGGTTGTTTTTTCATAAATCCCAACAATCAAAGTTTTATTTTTTAAGGATCTTCCTTGTTTTTTAAAACCCATATGTGAAAGATACATTTCATCCATTTGCACTATGCCCTCAACAATGAATTGAGGTTCTTGTTTTGCAATTGCACTTCGGATTTTATGACCCATTCTTCAAGAAGTTTTCAAAGTTACTCCCAATTCTTTTGCAACATCAGTTGATGGAATTCCATGTTTGGTGTTTATTCATCTAAAGATGAGATAAAACCAAGATGTCAAAGGTGTTTGTGACTTGTAAAAAATGGTGTCATGAAGAATACTAAATGTTTGATGACATTTCAAACATCTTATTCTTCTTAAATCAGAAGTATTCAAATTTGTTCAAGAACACCTCATACATTTGTTTTCCTTCAAACTTGCTATATATTTCAAACAATCTTTTTCTGTTTGAAATATATTGTTGAACTCATTCAATTTCATTGTTTCCTCCACAAGTACATGTGGGGAGAAGTCCGTTTTTAATTTACCTGGAAAAAAAGATTTAACAAAAAATAAAGGTACTAATAATAATTTGTTAGCTATTGATGATACTGAAAATCCAATTGAAAGAATAGACTTGGTGCAAAACTAAGGTAATTCAAAATTATATATTCCTGCTATTAAATTAAATCTTAATGCAAATCTTCGTATTTTATTGCGATATTTTAAACTTAAAATTTTAAAACGTTTTAGTTTAGCAAATACGTGTTCAATTTTAATTCTAATTTTGCTTAAAGTTTTATTGTATTCTTTTTGAATTGGTGTTAATTGATTGTATTTACTTTTTTTAAATGGCAAAAATGTATTTTTATGAATATTTTGTATACCTTGATAACCTGAATCAACAAAAACTTGTTTTTCTGGATGGATAAAAGTTTTAGATTTTAGAAGCAATTTAAAATCATGAATGCTTCCAAAACAAAAAGCAGTTGAAATAATTTTTCCATTGGAAATATCAATAATTATTTGGGATTTGAGAGAATGATGTTTCTTTTTACCTGAAAAAAGTAATTTTAGTTTTTTTTAATTCTTTCAATTGGAGTTTCAGTAGCATCAATAGCTAACAAATTATTATTAGTACCTTTATTTTTTGTTAAATCTTTTTTTCCAGGTAAATTAAAAATTCCGCTTTTTATTAAAATATTTTCAATTCAAAAAATATTACGAATGCAACTAGTATGACTAATATTATATCTTTTTGCAATAACTCTATAACTACTATAGTCTTTTCAATATTCTAAAGTCATTAATAAACGCTCTTCAATTACAATTTTATTTTTTCTACCACCATAATATTTTTGTTTAGACTCAGCAATTTTTAAAATTTCAAGCATTTTATAAAATGTTTGTGGCTTTATGCCGACTAAACTATAAAATTCTTGATCATCTTTATATTTTTTCAACATAATAACTATCACCTTTAATATTAATAATAATCGTTAAATTGTTAAAATTAAAGGTTTTGCACCAAGTCTAATTAAAAAAAACTAAAATTACTTTTTTCAGGTAAAAAGAAACATCATTCTCTCAAATCCCAAATAATTATTGATATTTCCAATGGAAAAATGATTTCAACTGCTTTTTGTTTTGGAAGCATTCATGATTTTAAATTGCTTCTAAAATCTAAAACTTTTATTCATCCAGAAAAACAAGTTTTTGTTGATTCAGGTTATCAAGGTATACAAAATATTCATAAAAATACATTTTTGCCATTTAAAAAAAGTAAATACAATCAATTAACACCAATTCAAAAAGAATACAATAAAACTTTAAGTAAAATTAGAATTAAAATTGAACACGTATTTGCTAAACTAAAACGTTTTAAAATTTTAAGTTTAAAATATCGCAATAAAATACGAAGATTTGCATTAAGATTTAATTTAATAGCAGGAATATATAATTTTGAATTACCTTAGTTTTGCACCAAGTCTATTATAGTAAATCAACTGTACATAGAGTTTGTAGATTATTAAATAAAAACTTATTGCCATTAGAAATATTGAATCAATTTCAAAAAAATAAACAAAATGCAGGCAGAAAATTAATAATTTTAACTTTAACAGAAATTAATAGTATTAATCATTTGTTAATTACTAAAAAGTATGCTCTTGATATAATTGCTAACTTTTTAAAGGAAAATAAAATAAAAAGTATTTCAACAAAAACTTTATATAACATGTTTAAAACAAATCGAATGGGTTTTGATGAAAATAACTTATTGAGAAAAGGCAAAAATAAATCTCACAAACAAAAAGAAACTAGGGGCAAAATTAATAATTGTAAGTCTATTCATGAAAGAAATTTAATCATTCCTAATATTAAAAATATACAAGAATTTGGTCATTTAGAAGGTGATACTATCATTGGCAAAGATCATAAAAGTTCTATTATTACTTTGGCTGATATATGATCAAAAACCACAATTCCTTTAGTAACTAAAAATCATAAATCAGAAAATATTACGAAAAGTATAATAAAATTTATTTCAAAGTTACAAAAAGGAACAGTTAAAACCATTACTTTTGATCGTGGTAAAGAATTTAGTAAATGAAGATTAATCGAAAAAATTTGTAATGTCAAAATTTATTTTGCAGATCCTGGTAAACCTTGCCAAAGGGGTTTAAATGAAAATAATAATGGTATTTTAAGAAGATATTTACCAAAATCTACAGATCTATCTTTTAATTTTCAAAAAAAACTCTTGATGAAATAAAAAAAATCATCAACCTGGCCTAAAATTTGATTTTATTTAATTTTGGGATTTATTTTTTTTACAAACCGAAATATAATGCTTCAGATTTTGCATAAGGTGATATTTTATAATGTTGGTATTTAAATTTTCATAAATTGAGGTAATTTTGAATATTGGTAAATCCAATGTCATGATAATGAGTAATAAATTCTTTTAAACTGGATTGTATTTTACTGATATTACTTAAATTTTTATAATTTAATTCTTTATTTTCTTTTGATTTAAATTTCTTGAGAGTACATTTTGTTTGTTTAGCTACTGTATCATATAGTATTTGCATATCACAAACTATAATTGATTTTTCTTCGATAAGCTTAGATGTTAAATTTTCTTGTACTCATTTTTTTTGTTAATCTTTTAGTATTTGTTGTTTGAGCATAAATATTTTTATTTTCATCAATTGCCATTTCAATACAACAGTTTAAATCTTTAGCATTTTCTTCAATTCATTTTTTTCTTGGATCATCTGTATTTTTGAAATTTCCTTTATGAATTTCTTTGATAAAAGTTTCATCAATTTCAATTCTACCTTTTAATTTTGTGAATGGTTTTTGTTTTTTTGCTAATTGTGATGATTTCATAAATTTTTGACGATTAAATCATGCTGATGTTTTTGAAATTTTAGCAAATTGAGAAATAGTATAAGCAGATTGACCTAACAATGACAATCAAATTATTCAATCTCATTGTTCATGAGATAAATGACTTCAATGTAAAAAATGATTTCTTAAAGCATCAAAGCTACTTTTACAATCTTTGCATAAATATTTTTGCTTATTATTCTTAAAACCATTTTTTACACATCAATAAGATTTACAATTTGGACATTGAATTCCTTTTTCTTTAAATTTTTTATCAATTGCATCTAATTTTTCTTTTTTCTCAATTTGTTTAATTCTATTTTTAAAATGTCTAATAATTTTTATACATTCTTCATCTTTTTTGTTTTTTAAAACATCAATTAATTCATTATTAGTCACAAAAAATCACCCCTCATATAAAAATATTACTTTTAATTTTAAATTAAAAGTAATATCAAGATTTTTTGTGAAAATTAAAAGATCTATCTTCATATAAACAAAAAGATTTAAATTTTATAGCATTTCAAATTAATTCTACACCCAGAAAATCGCTCTCTTATAAAAGACCAATAGATTTAATACAATTATTTTAAAAAACTGTCCCATTTATATTTACAACTCAGGTTTTTTTAGATTTATTTGAAAAAATATTAACTAAACACTTTCTATTTTAAATTATTAAAAGTAAAATAATGTTATTGTTAATAAAACAAGAAATAAGTATATTAATAGTTTTAAAAAAACTACTAAAATATTTTTAAAATTTAATGGAGGATGAAAATGCAAACTTTTATTGGAATTATAGGTTATTTAGCCGGAATATTGTCTATTATAACATTTATTCCACAAGCAATAAAAACAATAAAAACTAAGGAAACTAAACATATAATCTTATCAACTTATATTATTTATAATATTGCTAATCTTTTTTTCTTGATATTTGGAATACTTTCAGTAACATTACCAGTAATGTGACCAGAAGGTGCTGATACTCTTGAAATTGCAATTTGAGGTTCTACCTTAATAATACCGTATACAGTAACAATGACTGCAACTAATTGTATTATTTATGTTAAAGTAAAAAATATGAAAACGTTGGGCGAAAATGCTAAAACTTTGGAGGAATAAAAATAATGGCAAATACTGAATGATGAATTATTACTATAATAGGGATTATTGGAGCACTTATTGCTGTTATAGCATTTTGTCCACAGTCTTTAAAAACAATAAAAACTAAAAAAACAGATGGTATTTCTTTACTTACATTTATTCTTTATACAACAGCTAACAGTTTATGAGTATTATGGGGCATTATTCATTTATCATATCATGGTGGATCTGAATCAACAATTTTAATGAAAGATTTAGTTATAATTTGTGCTAATACACCTTGTGCGATATGATCAGGAATTATTCTTGGTATTAAAATTAATAATATGTATAAATATGGTGAAGATTGTAAAAAACGAAAAGGTAAAGTAAATCCTGAGTTGTAAATATAAATGGGACAGTTTTTTAAAATAATTGTATTAAATCTATTGGTCTTTTATAAGAGAGCGATTTTCTGGGTGTAGAATTAATTTGAAATGCTATAAAATTTAAATATTTTTTTATATGAAGATAGATCTGTAGATTTTGGTAAATATCTTCTTAAAATACCATTATTATTTTCATTTAAACCCCTTTGGCAAGGTTTACCAGGATCTGCAAAATAAATTTTGACATTACAAATTTTTTCGATTAATCTTCATTTACTAAATTCTTTACCACGATCAAAAGTAATGGTTTTAACTGTTCCTTTTTGTAACTTTGAAATAAATTTTATTATACTTTTCGTAATATTTTCTGATTTATGATTTTTAGTTACTAAAGGAATTGTGGTTTTTGATCATATATCAACCAAAGTAATAATAGAACTTTTATGATCTTTGCCAATGATAGTATCACCTTCTAAATGACCAAATTCTTGTATATTTTTAATATTAGGAATGATTAAATTTCTTTCATGAATAGACTTACAATTATTAATTTTGCCCCTAGTTTCTTTTTGTTTGTGAGATTTATTTTTGCCTTTTCTCAATAAGTTATTTTCATCAAAACCCATTCGATTTGTTTTAAACATGTTATATAAAGTTTTTGTCGAAATACTTTTTATTTTATTTTCCTTTAAAAAGTTAGCAATTATATCAAGAGCATACTTTTTAGTAATTAACAAATGATTAATACTATTAATTTCTGTTAAAGTTAAAATTATTAATTTTCTGCCTGCATTTTTTTTATTTTTTTGAAATTGATTCAATATTTCTAATGGCAATAAGTTTTTATTTAATAATCTACAAACTCTATGTACGGTTGATTTACTATAATCAACAATTTTTGCTATTTTACGAATCGAAAATCCATAATTTTTATATTCTTTTATTGCTATTATTGATTCAATACTCAGATACTTATACATTGCGCTAATTCCTTTCTTTTCTTAATTATAGAACTAACACAATTTAATTTTTATATAAGTGTCCTTTTTAATTTTACAATTAAAGCCCGAAAAAAGTAATTTTAGTTTTTTTTAATTCTTTCAATTGGAGTTTCAGTAGCATCAATAGCTAACAAATTATTATTAGTACCTTTATTTTTTGTTAAATCTTTTTTTCCAGGTAAATTAAAAATTCCGCTTTTTATTAAAATATTTTCAATTCAAAAAATATTACGAATGCAACTAGTATGACTAATATTATATCTTTTTGCAATAACTCTATAACTACTATAGTCTTTTCAATATTCTAAAGTCATTAATAAACGCTCTTCAATTACAATTTTATTTTTTCTACCACCATAATATTTTTGTTTAGACTCAGCAATTTTTAAAATTTCAAGCATTTTATAAAATGTTTGTGGCTTTATGCCGACTAAACTATAAAATTCTTGATCATCTTTATATTTTTTCAACATAATAACCATCACCTTTAATATTAATAATAATCGTTAAATTGTTAAAATTAAAGGTTTTGCACCAAGTCTAATATAAAAATTATGGATTTTCGATTCGTAAAATAGCAAAAATTGTTGATTATAGTAAATCAACCGTACATAGAGTTTGTAGATTATTAAATAAAAACTTATTGCCATTAGAAATATTGAATCAATTTCAAAAAAATAAACAAAATGCAGGCAGAAAATTAATAATTTTAACTTTAACAGAAATTAATAGTATTAATCATTTGTTAATTACTAAAAAGTATGCTCTTGATATAATTGCTAACTTTTTAAAGGAAAATAAAATAAAAAGTATTTCGACAAAAACTTTATATAACATGTTTAAAACAAATCGAATGGGTTTTGATGAAAATAACTTATTGAGAAAAGGCAAAAATAAATCTCACAAACAAAAAGAAACTAGGGGCAAAATTAATAATTGTAAGTCTATTCATGAAAGAAATTTAATCATTCCTAATATTAAAAATATACAAGAATTTGGTCATTTAGAAGGTGATACTATCATTGGCAAAGATCATAAAAGTTCTATTATTACTTTGGCTGATATATGATCAAAAACCACAATTCCTTTAGTAACTAAAAATCATAAATCAGAAAATATTACGAAAAGTATAATAAAATTTATTTCAAAGTTACAAAAAGGAACAGTTAAAACCATTACTTTTGATCGTGGTAAAGAATTTAGTAAATGAAGATTAATCGAAAAAATTTGTAATGTCAAAATTTATTTTGCAGATCCTGGTAAACCTTGCCAAAGGGGTTTAAATGAAAATAATAATGGTATTTTAAGAAGATATTTACCAAAATCTACAGATCTATCTTCATATAAAAAAATATTTAAATTTTATAGCATTTCAAATTAATTCTACACCCAGAAAATCGCTCTCTTATAAAAGACCAATAGATTTAATACAATTATTTTAAAAAACTGTCCCATTTATATTTACAACTCAGGATTTTAGAAAAAAATGGAAATATTAATAATAAAGTTAAATTATTAATTAAGCAAGCATTACTTAATGTTTCAACTGATAATGTTACTGCATTATTAATGGAAATAAAATTTTAGTCTTTTGATATTTTTGTGTAAAATATAAATTATAAATAAGTTAGTAATTTTTAAAAAATAAATTTAAAAGTAATGGTGAAACTAATGGAAATAAATAAATTATTGAATAATCGTTATCATATTTTAAAAATTATTGGTTCGGGTGGTATGGCTAAAGTTTATGAAGCACAAGATAAATATTTAAATCGGCAAGTTGCTTTAAAAGTAATTAATCCAATTTCACCACTAGAGGACTTAATAAAAGAACGATTTTTGCAAGAAATTAGAGCAGTATCTAGAGTTAGACATCCCAATGTTATTTTGGTATATGATGTTTTTATTGATAAGAAAGATTGATGCTTAGTTTTTGAATTATTAGAAGGTAAAACATTAAAAGAATATTTAAGTAATTATTCAGTTTTATCAGTTAATGAAGTTATAGTTATTATGAAAGAAATTTTAAAAGGGGTTAATGCGTGTCATTCAGTCAATATTATTCATCGTGATTTAAAACCCGAAAATATTATTTTAACTAGTAGTGGAGCAATTAAAGTTTTAGACTTTGGTATTGCTGTTATTGATGATTATGAAGTTAAAAAACACGCTAATCAAGTTGTAGGAACAATGAAATATATTGCTCCAGAAGTAGTAAAATTTCAAAAACCAACAATTCAAAGTGATATTTATGCTTTGGGTATTATATTATATGAATTATTAGTTGGTAAACCACCTTTTTTTCATAAAAATCCACAAATATTAGCCGCTAAACATATTAAAGAACCAATGCCATTAATTCATGAAATTAATAAGAATATTCCACAGAGTTTAGAAAATATTATTTTGAAGGCAACTGCTAAGAATATTAATGATCGCTATCGGACAATTAGTGAATTGAGTAATGATTTAGATTGTTGTTTAAAAACGGAAAATAAAAATAATATGTTATTTAAGAAAAATTACTTAAATTCACAAAAATTAAAAAAACCATTTTATTTAAAAAAAGAATTTTTATTATCTTTAATTTTAATTATATTATTACTTATTGGTGTTATTATAAGCATATTAATTTTATATTAATTGGAGGACACTATGAATTTTAAACAAGGAATAGTTATTGTAGTTGCAAATAACTTTGTTGAAGTAAGAATTGAAAATCAAATTTTTTCTTGTTTAATCAAAGGAAATTTAAAATTTCAAACAGCAAAAATTTTAGTTGGTGATTATGTTAAAGTTAATTTTAAAGATGATAAAAATCCTTTGGTTGAATCAATTTTACCTCGATTTAATGAACTATATCGACCAAGCATTGCTAATGTTGATCAAGTATTAATTGTTAGTTCTCTTGTTAATCCTTTTCTTAGTAGTTTTCTATTAAATAAATTATTAATTATTTTTAATTATTATCATTTAAAAATAATTTTAATATTTACAAAAATTGATTTGGTAACTAAAGATAATGAAGTTTGAACAAAAGTTAAAGCATATCAGAATTTAAATTTACCAACAATTTTTATTTCAAATGTTAAAAAAAACGGTATTGAAGATTTAAAAAAAGTTTTTACAAACAAGTTATCAATATTAACAGGTACTTCAGGAGTGGGAAAGAGTTCAACTTTAAATAGTTTGGATAATAATTTAAAATTATGAACACAGGATATTTCTACAAGTTTAAATCGTGGTAAACATACCACAACTAAAAATCGCCTTTATTTTTTACATGATGGTATTATTGCAGATACACCTGGTTTTTCGGTCTTTCAGTTACAAGGTCTAAGTAGTATTGATATTGCTACTAATTTTCCTAGTTTTACTAATATTTGACAAAATTGTAAGTTTCGTACTTGCTTACATCAGCAAGAACCAGAATGTGCAATTAAAAAAGCAGTTTCAAATAAAATAATTTCTAGTTTTTTTTATGAAGATTATTGTAAAATTTTAATAGAATTAAATAAAATTAATAATTTAAAATAAAGGATGGTAATATATGAAAAAAGAAGTAACAATTGCCGCTAGCATTTTAACTGCTAACTTTCTATCTTTAAAAGATGATTTATTAAATTTACAAAATGCAGGAATTAATTGAATTCATTTTGATGTTATGGATCATCATTTTGTTGAAAATTTAAGTTTTGGTGCAAAAATATTAAGTGATGTATGTAAATTTAGTTCTAATATCAATATTGATTGTCATATGATGGTAAAGATAACAACATCAAAAGTATGTTATTATTTAAAACCATTTATAATTTTACCGCAAGTTAAAAATATTACTTTGCATTATGAAGCATTAACAGACGAACAATTAAAAGAATTTCTGCAGTGAAAAAACCCTGGTTTTAAAAAAGGAATTGCCATTAATCCTGATACACCAATTTCAAAAATTTATGATTATTTGAAAGATCTTGATACAATTTTAATTATGAGTGTGCAACCAGGTGCGGGTGGACAACGTTTTTTAGATTTAACTATTAATAAAATTAAAATGTTAGTAAAACATATCGATAATAATTTTCCAAATATTACAATTGCTGTTGATGGTGGCATTAATAATTTAACAGCAAATGATTGTATTGCTGCTGGTGCTAATTACCTAGTAGCGGGTAGTTATTTATTAAATAGTGATAATTCAGTAAAAAAACAAGTTGCGATGTTAACAAATTATGAAAAATAGTGATATTAAACAATTAGTAATTGTTTGTTGTGATTATAATTTAAATTGAGAACAATTTATTAATCCAATTTTCCTGAGTTGTAAATATAAATGGGACAGTTTTTTAAAATAATTGTATTAAATCTATTGGTCTTTTATAAGAGAGCGATTTTCTGGGTGTAGAATTAATTTGAAATGCTATAAAATTTAAATCTTTTTGTTTATATGAAGATAGATCTTTTAATTTTCACAAAAAATCTTGATATTACTTTTAATTTAAAATTAAAAGTAATATTTTTATATCAGGGGTGATTTTTTGTGACTAATAATGAATTAATTGATGTTTTAAAAAACAAAAAAGATGAAGAATTTATAAAAATTATTAGACATTTTAAAAAATAGAATTAAACAAATTGAGAAAAAAGAAAAATTAGATGCAATTGAGAAAAAATTTAAAGAAAAAGGAATTCAATGTCCAAATTGTAAATCTTATTGATGTGTAAAAAATGGTTTTAAGAATAATAAGCAAAAATATTTATGCAAAGATTGTAAAAGTAGCTTTGATGCTTTAAGAAATCATTTTTTTACATTGAAGTCATTTATCTCATGAACAATGAGATTGAATAATTTGATTGTCATTGTTAGGTCAATCCGCTTATACTATTTCTCAATTTGCTAAAATTTCAAAAACATCAGCATGATTTAATCGTCAAAAATTTATGAAATCATCACAATTAGCAAAAACACAAAAACCATTCACAAAATTAAAAGGTAGAATTGAAATTGATGAAACTTTTATCAAAGAAATTCATAAAGGAAATTTAAAAAATCCAGATGATCCAAGAAAAAAATGAATTGAAGAAAATGCTAAAGATTTAAACTGTTGTATTGAAATGGCAATTGATGAAAATAAAAATATTTATGCTCAAACAACAAATACTAAAAGATTAACAAAAAAATGAGTACAAGAAAATTTAACATCTAAGCTTATCGAAGAAAAATCAATTATAGTTTGTGATATGCAAATACTATATGATACAGTAGCTAAACAAACAAAATGTACTCTCAAGAAATTTAAATCAAAAGAAAATAAAGAATTAAATTATAAAAATTTAAGTAATATCAGTAAAATACAATCAAGTTTAAAATAATTTATTACTCATTATCATGGCATTGGATTTACCAATATTCAAAATTACCTCAATTTATGAAAATTTAAATACCAACATTATAAAATATCACCTTATGCAAAATTTAAAGCATTATATTTCAGTTTGTAAAAAAAATAAATCCCAAAATTAAATAAAATCAAATTTTAGGCCAGGTTGATGATTTTTTTTATTTCATCAAGAGTTTTTTTGAAAATTAAAAGATAGATCTGTAGATTTTGGTAAATATCTTCTTAAAATACCATTATTATTTTCATTTAAACCCCTTTGGCAAGGTTTACCAGGATCTGCAAAATAAATTTTGACATTACAAATTTTTTCGATTAATCTTCATTGACTAAATTCTTTACCACGATCAAAAATAATGGTTTTAACTGTTCCTTTTTGTAACTTTGAAATAAATTTTATTATACTTTTCGTAATATTTTCTGATTTATGATTTTTAGTTACTTAAAGGAATTGTGGTTTTTGATCATATATCAGCCAAAGTAATAATAGAACTTTTATGATCTTTGCCAATGATAGTATCACCTTCTAAATGACCAAATTCTTGTATATTTTTAATATTAGGAATGATTAAATTTCTTTCATGAATAGACTTACAATTATTAATTTTGCCCCCAGTTTCTTTTTGTTTGTGAGATTTATTTTTGCCTTTTCTCAATAAGTTATTTTCATCAAAACCCATTCGATTTGTTTTAAACATGTTATATAAAGTTTTTGTTGAAATAATTTTTATTTTATTTTCCTTTAAAAAGTTAGCAATTATATCAAGAGCATACTTTTTAGTAATTAACAAATGATTAATACTATTAATTTCTGTTAAAGTTAAAATTATTAATTTTCTGCCTGCATTTTGTTTATTTTTTTGAAATTGATTCAATATTTCTAATGGCAATAAGTTTTTATTTAATAATCTACAAACTCTATGTACAGTTGATTTACTATAATCAACAATTTTTGCTATTTTACGAATCGAAAATCCATAATTTTTATATTCTTTTATTGCTATTATTGATTCAATACTCAGATACTTATACATTGCGCTAATTCCTTTCTTTTCTTAATTATAGAACTAACACAATTTAATTTTTATATAAGTGTCCTTTTTAATTTTACAATTAAAGAATTATAAACAAAAAAAACAAAGTTAAAAGAATACTTTCTTCAAATGATTTTAGTCAAATCATAGGAACGAAAAAAGAATTAAAAATAAAACTAAGAAAATATTTTAAAGAAATATTTATTAGAGATGTTGATATAAATTTATTTAAAAAAATTCTAAAATCAGAAAGTGGAGTTAATAAAAAACCAACAAAAATTGCCTGAAATTTTTTTATAATTTTGACAAGTTCAATATTAATAAATAAATCCGAAGGAAGAGTTTCTGAAGCAATTAAAAGTATTAAAAATACTTTTGATGAAAGTAAACAAATATTATTAACTTCCGATAACAATAACTTAGTAACAGATGTAATTTTAAAAATTATGAATTTAAAAATCAGACCAATCTTAATTGCTAGTAGATCACTAACAAAAATAGACACTAATGGTAATTTCATCATTAATGATGAAAATTTAAGCAAAAAAGAAATCGAAGATTTTTGAAAACAAATTGATAAAGTTAGAAAAGATTTAATAGAAAACAAATATTTATATTTTATTTCAATACTTTCACTTTCAACTGCAACTAATGAACAACTCAAAAAATTATTAAACTACACAGATTAAAATTTTAATTTTCAAAAAAACTCTTGATGAAATAAAAAAGGAAATTATCCCTGCATGTACTAGTGTGGAGGAAAAAATGAATTGAAATGAATTCAATAGCATATTTCAAACTGAAAACGATTGTTTGAAATATATAGCGAAGTTTAAAATAATGAAATGCATCAGGTGTGCTTCTTCTAGTTTGAATGCTTCTGATTTGAGAAGAATACGATGTTTGAACTGTAACCAAACATTTAGTATTCTTTATGGAACCATTTTTTATAAGTCACAGACCCAAATGACATCTTGGTTTTATCTCATCTTTAGATGAATAAACACAAAGCATGGCATACCAGCAACCGATGTTGCAAGGGAATTGGGTGTGACCTATAAAACAGCTTGAAGAATGTGTCGTGAAATCAGGACTAGAATTGGAAATCAAGATGCAGGTTTCATTGTTGATGGCACAGCACAGATGGATGAAATGTATCTTTCACATTTAGGTTTTAAAAAACAAGGAAGATCCTTGTTGAATAAAACTTTGATTGTTGGAGTTTATGAGAAAACCAGCAACAAACTAATTGTGAAGGTGCTGAAAAATGCAGATGAAAAAAACCTTTTAAGATTTGCATTGAAACACATTTTTACTGAGTGCTGTCTATTTACGGATTCTTGGAAGGGATATGTAAGTTTCAAAAACTTCTATCCCAAACATGAAATCGTAAATCATGAAGTTGGGTATGTGTCACCAACAGGTGTAAACACAAACCAGATTGAATCAGCATGAAAGCACATCCGACGAACTTTCCGAACACACATAAGAGTTTCAAAGCACAATATTCATTTATATGCAAAAGAATCAGCATATAAATTCAATAACATACCTAGTTTTGAAACTGTAATTTTGTGTTTGATTTAAATACATGCGGGGATAATTTCCTAGGTAGGCTTTTATCTCCATTTATGTGATAAAATTTAAAAATAGTACATAAAGGGATAAAAGCCATAAAAAAAATCATCAACCTGGCCTAAAATTTGATTTTATTTAATTTTGGGATTTATTTTTTTTACAAACCGAAATATAATGCTTCAGATTTTGCATAAGGTGATATTTTATAATGTTGGTATTTAAATTTTCATAAATTGAGGTAATTTTGAATATTGGTAAATCCAATGCCATGATAATGAGTAATAAATTATTTTAAACTTGATTGTATTTTACTGATATTACTTAAATTTTTATAATTTAATTCTTTATTTTCTTTTGATTTAAATTTCTTGAGAGTACATTTTGTTTGTTTAGCTACTGTATCATATAGTATTTGCATATCACAAACTATAATTGATTTTTCTTCGATAAGCTTAGATGTTAAATTTTATTGTACTCATTTTTTTGTTAATCTTTTAGTATTTGTTGTTTGAGCATAAATATTTTTATTTTCATCAATTGCCATTTCAATACAACAGTTTAAATCTTTAGCATTTTCTTCAATTCATTTTTTTCTTGGATCATCTGGATTTTTGAAATTTCCTTTATGAATTTCTTTGATAAAAGTTTCATCAATTTCAATTCTACCTTTTAATTTTGTGAATGGTTTTTGTGTTTTTGCTAATTGTGATGATTTCATAAATTTTTGACGATTAAATCATGCTGATGTTTTTGAAATTTTAGCAAATTGAGAAATAGTATAAGCAGATTGACCTAACAATGACAATCAAATTATTCAATCTCATTGTTCATGAGATAAATGACTTCAATGTAAAAAATGATTTCTTAAAGCATCAAAGCTACTTTTACAATCTTTGCATAAATATTTTTGCTTATTATTCTTAAAACCATTTTTTACACATCAATAAGATTTACAATTTGGACATTGAATTCCTTTTTCTTTAAGTTTTTTATCAATTGCATCTAATTTTTCTTTTTTCTCAATTTGTTTAATTCTATTTTTAAAATGTCTAATAATTTTTATAAATTCTTCATCTTTTTTGTTTTTTAAAACATCAATTAATTCATTATTAGTCACAAAAAAATCACCCCTGATATAAAAATATTACTTTTAATTTTAAATTAAAAGTAATATCAAGATTTTTTGTGAAAATTAAAAGATTAAAATATTAAATGTTTAAATAAAATATAAGTAAAAAAACAAATTTAAATTTTTAAAACAATATCTTTAAAATTACCTATTAAGACTTATGTTTTATAATCTTTAATTGTAAACTTAAAAAGGACACTTATATAAAAATTAAATTGTGTTAGTTCTATAATTAAGAAAAGAAAGGAATTAGCGCAATGTATAAGTATCTGAGTATTGAATCAATAATAGCCATAAAAGAATATAAAAATTATGGATTTTCGATTCGTAAAATAGCAAAAATTGTTGATTATAGTAAATCAACTGTACATAGAGTTTGTAGATTATTAAATAAAAACTTATTGCCATTAGAAATATTGAATCAATTTCAAAAAAATAAACAAAATGCAGGCAGAAAATTAATAATTTTAACTTTAACAGAAATTAATAGTATTAATCATTTGTTAATTACTAAAAAGTATGCTCTTGATATAATTGCTAACTTTTTAAAGGAAAATAAAATAAAAAGTATTTCAACAAAAACTTTATATAACATGTTTAAAACAAATCGAATGGGTTTTGATGAAAATAACTTATTGAGAAAAGGCAAAAATAAATCTCACAAACAAAAAGAAACTAGGGGCAAAATTAATAATTGTAAGTCTATTCATGAAAGAAATTTAATCATTCCTAATATTAAAAATATACAAGAATTTGGTCATTTAGAAGGTGATACTATCATTGGCAAAGATCATAAAAGTTCTATTATTACTTTGGCTGATATATGATCAAAAACCACAATTCCTTTAGTAACTAAAAATCATAAATCAGAAAATATTACGAAAAGTATAATAAAATTTATTTCAAAGTTACAAAAAGGAACAGTTAAAACCATTACTTTTGATCGTGGTAAAGAATTTAGTAAATGAAGATTAATCGAAAAAATTTGTAATGTCAAAATTTATTTTGCAGATCCTGGTAAACCTTGCCAAAGGGGTTTAAATGAAAATAATAATGGTATTTTAAGAAGATATTTACCAAAATCTACAGATATATCTTCATATAAACAAAAAGATTTAAATTTTATAGCATTTCAAATTAATTCTACACCCAGAAAATCGCTCTCTTATAAAAGACCAATAGATTTAATACAATTATTTTAAAAAACTGTCCCATTTATATTTACAACTCAGGTTTTATTAAAAATAATAATTTATTACTAAAAATGCATTGTAATGATGCATTTTTTAATAGTTATAGTAGTAAAATACTTATCAAAATTAAAAATATAATTTAAGTTATAATATATGTATAATTAAAAATTCTGTGGGGTTAAATAATGATAATTCAAAATGATGTTTATAAAATTCTAGTACAAGTAATCCTAGAAAAAGGTCATTGTAATGTTTTATTAGCACAAATGATGCGAGATAAAAATCTAACATTATCAGAAAAAGAAGCAATTGAAAAGATAGTACTAGGAACTTTAAAAAATCAAATTTATTTAGATTATATATTAAATCAAATATGAAATGTTTTGAAATCAGTAATTACTATTCCTTTTCACATAACTATTTTATTATGAATAGTTTTATATGAAATCTATTTTTTAGAAATTACTAATAAAGAAATTTTCATTGAAAATACTTTAAAAAAAGTAAGCATTATTGATAATAAACTAACATTTATTATTTCTAAAGTATTAGATTTATGTTTTACTGAATTTAGATCAGAATTTAATTTACAAAAAGAAAGTAAACAAAATATTAAATTAATTAAATATAGTTATCCTAGTTGATTATACTCTTTAATAAAATCACAATTTAGTATTAATATTGCAAATCAATTGATAAAAGATAACTTAAGAATGCCATTAATTAGTTTTAGAGTTAATACATTAAAAACTACTGTTAATAAAGTGTTAAACAATGAAAATTATAAATCTTTTAACTTTTGTTTAAGCGAGATAGTATCTGATGGTATTATTAGTTCAAAGTCAATTTTTAACACAAAATTATATGAAAATGGTGAAATTATTAAACAAGATCAAGCAAGTATGTTAGTTAGTCATATTTTAGATCCACAACCATATGATGAAGTATTAGATATGTGTGCAGGAATTGCTAGTAAAACAGCCCATATGGCAGCTTTAATGTCTAATCACGGTAAGATAGTTGCTTGTGATATAAATGAAGAACGATTAAAAATTGGTGCTACTTATTTAAAAAAATTAGGCGTAACAAATACTGAACTTAAATATGGTGATTCTACAATATTAGATTTTAATAATAAATTTGACAAAATTTTAATTGATGCTCCTAGTACTGCTTGAGGTTTAATTAAAAGAAAACCAGAAGTTAAACTTATCAATTGAAGTAAAGAAGAAATTAATCAGTTAATTACTGTTCAAGCAAAATTATTAAATAAGGCTTATCAACTTTTACAACCTGAAGCGATAGTTGTGTACGTTACTTGTACTTTCAATATTAAAGAAAATCAAAATCAAATTGAGAATTTTGTTAAAAATCACCCAGATATGACAATCATTGCAGAAAAACAATTTTTTTGGTTTTAATAACAATACTGATGGATTTTATATTTGTAAATTAAAAAAATGAATATAGGGGGACAGTTTATGAAAATAAATGCTAGTTATAAAACAGATGTTGGTAATTATCGTACAAATAATCAAGATGCCGTTTTATATTTAACAAATAACACCGGACAAGTTATTGGTGTTGTTTGTGATGGATTGGGTGGTCATAAATGTGGTGAAGTGGCCAGTAATATGGCTGTTAGTATGTTAAAAAAATTTTTTGAAACAACAGATTTTACTAAATTAAAACATGATAAACAAATTCATGCATGATTACAAGAAAAGATAGAAATTATTCAAATTGAAATGAATAATTTTAGTTTAATTAATGAACAAGCGCTTGATATGGGAACAACTATGGTAATAATTTTAATTACTAATAACAAAGCTTATTTAATAAATATTGGTGATTCACGTATTTATCAATATAGTGAACAAGGATTAAAACAGTTAACAGTTGATCATAATATTTTAAATTTATATTTACAAAAAAATACAACTAAAGAATCAAGTGTTGATTTAAATCACACTTATTGAAAGGCATTGACTAGTGCTCTTGGTCCACGTAAGCCATTAAAAACTGATATTTTTCATTTACCATTAATAATTCCATCATATTTTCTTTTAACTAGTGATGGTGTTCATGATTTTTTAGAAGAATATGAAATAGTTAATATTTTAGAAAAAAATGGAAATATTAATAATAAAGTTAAATTATTAATTAAGCAAGCATTACTTAATGTTTCAAATGATAATGTTACTGCATTATTAATGGAAATAAAATTTTAGTCTTTTGATATTTTTGTGTAAAATATAAATTATAAATAAGTTAGTAATTTTTAAAAAATAAATTTAAAAGTAATGGTGAAACTAATGGAAATAAATAAATTATTGAATAATCGTTATCATATTTTAAAAATTATTGGTTCGGGTGGTATGGCTAAAGTTTATGAAGCACAAGATAAATATTTAAATCGGCAAGTTGCTTTAAAAGTAATTAATCCAATTTCACCACTAGAGGACTTAATAAAAGAACGATTTTTGCAAGAAATTAGAGCAGTATCTAGAGTTAGACATCCCAATGTTATTTTGGTATATGATGTTTTTATTGATAAGAAAGATTGATGCTTAGTTTTTGAATTATTAGAAGGTAAAACATTAAAAGAATATTTAAGTAATTATTCAGTTTTATCAGTTAATGAAGTTATAGTTATTATGAAAGAAATTTTAAAAGGGGTTAATGCGTGTCATTCAGTCAATATTATTCATCGTGATTTAAAACCCGAAAATATTATTTTAACTAGTAGTGGAGCAATTAAAGTTTTAGACTTTGGTATTGCTGTTATTGATGATTATGAAGTTAAAAAACACGCTAATCAAGTTGTAGGAACAATGAAATATATTGCTCCAGAAGTAGTAAAATTTCAAAAACCAACAATTCAAAGTGATATTTATGCTTTGGGTATTATATTATATGAATTATTAGTTGGTAAACCACCTTTTTTTCATAAAAATCCACAAATATTAGCCGCTAAACATATTAAAGAACCAATGCCATTAATTCATGAAATTAATAAGAATATTCCACAGAGTTTAGAAAATATTATTTTGAAGGCAACTGCTAAGAATATTAATGATCGCTATCGGACAATTAGTGAATTGAGTAATGATTTAGATTGTTGTTTAAAAACGGAAAATAAAAATAATATGTTATTTAAGAAAAATTACTTAAATTCACAAAAATTAAAAAAACCATTTTATTTAAAAAAAGAATTTTTATTATCTTTAATTTTAATTATATTAGGAAATTATCCCCGCATGTACTAGTGTGGAGGAAAAAATGAATTGAAATGAATTCAATAGCATATTTCAAACTGAAAACGATTGTTTGAAATATATAGCGAAGTTTAAAACAATGAAATGCATCAGGTGTGCTTCTTCTAGTTTGAATGCTTCTGATTTGAGAAGAATACGATGTTTGAACTGTAACCAAACATTTAGTATTCTTTATGGAACCATTTTTTATAAGTCACAGACCCAAATGACATCTTGGTTTTATCTCATCTTTAGATGAATAAACACAAAGCATGGCATACCAGCAACCGATGTTGCAAGGGAATTGGGTGTGACCTATAAAACAGCTTGAAGAATGTGTCATGAAATCAGGACTAGAATTGGAAATCAAGATGCAGGTTTCATTGTTGATGGCACAGCACAGATGGATGAAATGTATCTTTCACATTTAGGTTTTAAAAAACAAGGAAGATCCTTGTTGAATAAAACTTTGATTGTTGGAGTTTATGAGAAAACCAGCAACAAACTAATTGTGAAGGTGCTGAAAAATGCAGATGAAAAAAACCTTTTAAGATTTGCATTGAAACACATTTTTACTGAGTGCTGTCTATTTACGGATTCTTGGAAGGGATATGTAAGTTTCAAAAAATTCTATCCCAAACATGAAATCGTAAATCATGAAGTTGGGTATGTGTCACCAACAGGTGTAAACACAAACCAGATTGAATCAGCATGAAAGCACATCCGACGAACTTTCCGAACACACATAAGAGTTTCAAAGCACAATATTCATTTATATGCAAAAGAATCAGCATATAAATTCAATAACATACCTAGTTTTGAAACTGTAATTTTGTGTTTGATTTAAATACATGCGGGGATAATTTCCTAGGTAGGCTTTTATCTCCATTTATGTGATAAAATTTAAAAATAGTACATAAAGGGATAAAAGCCTTATATTATTACTTATTGGTGTTATTATAAGCATATTCATTTTATATTAATTGGAGGACACTATGAATTTTAAACAAGGAATAGTTATTGGAGTTGCAAATAACTTTGTTGAAGTAAGAATTGAAAATCAAATTTTTTCTTGTTTAATCAAAGGAAATTTAAAATTTCAAACAGCAAAAATTTTAGTTGGTGATTATGTTAAAGTTAATTTTAAAGATGATAAAAATCCTTTGGTTGAATCAATTTTACCTCGATTTAATGAACTATATCGACCAAGCATTGCTAATGTTGATCAAGTATTAATTGTTAGTTCTCTTGTTAATCCTTTTCTTAGTAGTTTTCTATTAAATAAATTATTAACTATTTTTAATTATTATCATTTAAAAATAATTTTAATATTTACAAAAATTGATTTGGTAACTAAAGATAATGAAGTTTGAACAAAAGTTAAAGCATATCAGAATTTAAATTTACCAACAATTTTTATTTCAAATGTTAAAAAAAATGGTATTGAAGATTTAAAAAAAGTTTTTACAAACCAGTTATCAATATTAACAGGTACTTCAGGAGTGGGAAAGAGTTCAACTTTAAATAGTTTGGATAATAATTTAAAATTATGAACACAGGATATTTCTACAAGTTTAAATCGTGGTAAACATACCACAACTAAAAATCGCCTTTATTTTTTACATGATGGTATTATTGCAGATACACCTGGTTTTTCGGTCTTTCAGTTACAAGGTCTAAGTAGTATTGATATTGCTACTAATTTTCCTAGTTTTACTAATATTTGACAAAATTGTAAGTTTCGTACTTGCTTACATCAGCAAGAACCAGAATGTGCAATTAAAAAAGCAGTTTCAAATAAAATAATTTCTAGTTTTTTTTATGAAGATTATTGTAAAATTTTAATAGAATGAAATAAAATTAATAATTTAAAATAAAGGATGGTAATATATGAAAAAAGAAGTAACAATTGCCGCTAGCATTTTAACTGCTAACTTTCTATCTTTAAAAGATGATTTATTAAATTTACAAAACGCAGGAATTAATTGAATTCATTTTGATGTTATGGATCATCATTTTGTTGAAAATTTAAGTTTTGGTGCAAAAATATTAAGTGATGTATGTAAATTTAGTTCTAATATCAATATTGATTGTCATATGATGGTAAAGATAACAACATCAAAAGTATGTTATTATTTAAAACCATTTATAATTTTACCGCAAGTTAAAAATATTACTTTGCATTATGAAGTATTAACAGACGAACAATTAAAAGAATTTCTGCAGTGAAAAAACCCTGGTTTTAAAAAAGGAATTGCCATTAATCCTGATACACCAATTTCAAAAATTTATGATTATTTGAAAGATCTTGATACAATTTTAATTATGAGTGTGCAACCAGGTGCGGGTGGACAACGTTTTTTAGATTTAACTATTAATAAAATTAAAATGTTAGTAAAACATATCGATAATAATTTTCCAAATATTACAATTGCTGTTGATGGTGGCATTAATAATTTAACAGCAAATGATTGTATTGCTGCTGGTGCTAATTACCTAGTAGCGGGGAGTTATTTATTAAATAGTGATAATTCAGTAAAAAAACAAGTTGCGATGTTAACAAATTATGAAAAATAGTGATATTAAACAATTAGTAATTGTTTGTTGTGATTATAATTTAAATTGAGAACAATTTATTAATCAAATTTTTATTGGTGTTGAAACTGGTGTTTTATCATTATTAAAATATAAAAAACCAATTAAGTTTATTTGTGGTGATAATGATACCATTAATAAACAACAGTTAAAGATTTTAAATGATCAAAGTAAAATACATAATTTTGAAATTATTACTTTTAATAAACTTTAATTTTACAATTAAAAAGGACACTTATATAAAAATTAAATTGTGTTAGTTCTATAATTAAGAAAAGAAAGGAATTAGCGCAATGTATAAGTATCTGAGTATTGAATCAATAATAGCAATAAAAGAATATAAAAATTATGGATTTTCGATTCGTAAAATAGCAAAAATTGTTGATTATAGTAAATCAACTGTACATAGAGTTTGTAGATTATTAAATAAAAACTTATTGCCATCAGAAATATTGAATCAATTTCAAAAAAATAAACAAAATGCAGGCAGAAAATTAATAATTTTAACTTTAACAGAAATTAATAGTATTAATCATTTGTTAATTACTAAAAAGTATGCTCTTGATATAATTGCTAACTTTTTAAAGGAAAATAAAATAAAAAGTATTTCAACAAAAACTTTATATAACATGTTTAAAACAAATCGAATGGGTTTTGATGAAAATAACTTATTGAGAAAAGGCAAAAATAAATCTCACAAACAAAAAGAAACTAGGGGCAAAATTAATAATTGTAAGTCTATTCATGAAAGAAATTTAATCATTCCTAATATTAAAAATATACAAGAATTTGGTCATTTAGAAGGTGATACTATCATTGGCAAAGATCATAAAAGTTCTATTATTACTTTGGCTGATATATGATCAAAAACCACAATTCCTTTAGTAACTAAAAATCATAAATCAGAAAATATTACGAAAAGTATAATAAAATTTATTTCAAAGTTACAAAAAGGAACAGTTAAAACCATTACTTTTGATCGTGGTAAAGAATTTAGTAAATGAAGATTAATCGAAAAAATTTGTAATGTCAAAATTTATTTTGCAGATCCTGGTAAACCTTGCCAAAGGGGTTTAAATGAAAATAATAATGGTATTTTAAGAAGATATTTACCAAAATCTACAGATCTATCTTCATATAAACAAAAAGATTTAAATTTTATAGCATTTCAAATTAATTATACACCCAGAAAATCGCTCTCTTATAAAAGACCAATAGATTTAATACAATTATTTTAAAAAACTGTCCCATTTATATTTACAACTCAGGATTCCAGAATTTGATATTAGACTTGGTGCAAAACTAAGGTAATTCAAAATTATATATTCCTGTTATTAAATTAAATCTTAATGCAAATCTTCTTATTTTATTGCGATATTTTAAACTTAAAATTTTAAAACGTTTTAGTTTAGCAAATACGTGTTCAATTTTAATTCTAATTTTACTTAAAGTTTTATTGTATTCTTTTTGAATTGGTGTTAATTGATTGTATTTACTTTTTTTAAATGGCAAAAATGTATTTTTATGAATATTTTGTATACCTTGATAACCTGAATCAACAAAAACTTGTTTTTCTGGATGAATAAAAGTTTTAGATTTTAGAAGCAATTTAAAATCATGAATGCTTCCAAAACAAAAAGCAGTTGAAATAATTTTTCCATTGGAAATATCAATAATTATTTGGGATTTGAGAGAATGATGTTTCTTTTTACCTGAAAAAAGTAATTTTAGTTTTTTTTAATTCTTGCAATTGGAGTTTCAGTAGCATCAATAGCTAACAAATTATTATTAGTACCTTTATTTTTTGTTAAATCTTTTTTTCAAGGTAAATTAAAAATTCCGCTTTTTATTAAAATATTTTCAATTCAAAAAATATTACGAATGCAACTAGTATGACTAATATTATATCTTTTTGCAATAACTCTATAACTACTATAGTCTTTTCAATATTCTAAAGTCATTAATAAACGCTCTTCAATTACAATTTTATTTTTTCTACCACCATAATATTTTTGTTTAGACTCAGCAATTTTTAAAATTTCAAGCATTTTATAAAATGTTTGTGGCTTTATGCCGACTAAACTATAAAATTCTTGATCATCTTTATATTTTTTCAACATAATAACTATCACCTTTAATATTAATAATAATCGTTAAATTGTTAAAATTAAAGGTTTTGCACCAAGTCTATTGAAAGATTTATGACTTCATCAGCAAATGTAGCAACACAAATTGTTTCAAATTGAACAAGTTCATTTATGAGAAATTTAAGAGAAAATTTTTTTAATTTTCAAAAAAACTCTTGATGAAATAAAAAAAATCCTGAGTTGTAAATATAAATGGGACAGTTTTTTAAAATAATTGTATTAAATCTATTGGTCTTTTATAAGAGAGCGATTTTCTGGGTGTAGAATTAATTTGAAATGCTATAAAATTTAAATATTTTTTTATATGAAGATAGATCTGTAGATTTTGGTAAATATCTTCTTAAAATACCATTATTATTTTCATTTAAACCCCTTTGGCAAGGTTTACCGGGATCTGCAAAATAAATTTTGACATTACAAATTTTTTCGATTAATCTTCATTTACTAAATTCTTTACCACGATCAAAAGTAATGGTTTTAACTGTTCCTTTTTGTAACTTTGAAATAAATTTTATTATACTTTTAGTAATATTTTCTGATTTATGATTTTTAGTTACTAAAGGAATTGTGGTTTTTGATCATATATCAGCCAAAGTAATAATAGAACTTTTATGATCTTTGCCAATGATAGTATCACCTTCTAAATGACCAAATTCTTGTATATTTTTAATATTAGGAATGATTAAATTTCTTTCATGAATAGACTTACAATTATTAATTTTGCCCCTAGTTTCTTTTTGTTTGTGAGATTTATTTTTGCCTTTTCTCAATAAGTTATTTTCATCAAAACCCATTCGATTTGTTTTAAACATGTTATATAAAGTTTTTGTTGAAATACTTTTTATTTTATTTTCCTTTAAAAAGTTAGCAATTATATCAAGAGCATACTTTTTAGTCATTAACAAATGATTAATACTATTAATTTCTGTTAAAGTTAAAATTATTAATTTTCTGCCTGCGTTTTGTTTATTTTTTTGAAATTGATTCAATATTTCTAATGGCAATAAGTTTTTATTTAATAATCTACAAACTCTATGTACAGTTGATTTACTATAATCAACAATTTTTGCTATTTTACGAATCGAAAATCCATAATTTTTATATTAGACTTGGTGCAAAACTAAGGTAATTCAAAATTATATATTCCTGCTATTAAATTAAATCTTAATGCAAATCTTCGTATTTTATTGCGATATTTTAAACTTAAAATTTTAAAACGTTTTAGTTTAGCAAATACGTGTTCAATTTTAATTATAATTTTACTTAAAGTTTTATTGTATTCTTTTTGAATTGGTGTTAATTGATTGTATTTACTTTTTTTAAATGGCAAAAATGTATTTTTATGAATATTTTGTATACCTTGATAACCTGAATCAACAAAAACTTGTTTTTCTGGATGAATAAAAGTTTTAGATTTTAGAAGCAATTTAAAATCATGAATGCTTCCAAAACAAAAAGCAGTTGAAATAATTTTTCCATTGGAAATATCAATAATTATTTGGGATTTGAGAGAATGATGTTTATTTTTACCTGAAAAAAGTAATTTTATTTTTTTTTAATTCTTTCAATTGGAGTTTCAGTAGCATCAATAGCTAACAAATTATTATTAGTACCTTTATTTTTTGTTAAATCTTTTTTTCCAGGTAAATTAAAAATTCCGCTTTTTATTAAAATATTTTCAATTCAAAAAATATTACGAATGCAACTAGTATGACTAATATTATATCTTTTTGCAATAACTCTATAACTACTATAGTCTTTTCAATATTCTAAAGTCATTAATAAACGCTCTTCAATTACAATTTTATTTTTTCTACCACCATAATATTTTTGTTTAGACTCAGCAATTTTTAAAATTTCAAGCATTTTATAAAATGTTTGTGGCTTTATGACGACTAAACTATAAAATTCTTGATCATCTTTATATTTTTTCAAAATAATAACTATCACCTTTAATATTAATAATAATCGTTAAATTGTTAAAATTAAAGGTTTTGCACCAAGTCTATTCTTTTATTGCTATTATTGATTCAATACTCAGATACTTATACATTGCGCTAATTCCTTTCTTTTCTTAATTATAGAACTAACACAATTTAATTTTTATATAAGTGTCCTTTTTAATTTTACAATTAAAGAGGTAAAAAGAAACATCATTCTCTCAAATCCCAAAGAATTATTGATATTTCCAATGGAAAAATTATTTCAACTGCTTTTTGTTTTGGAAGCATTCATGATTTTAAATTGCTTCTAAAATCTAAAACTTTTATTCATCCAGAAAAACAAGTTTTTGTTGATTCAGGTTATCAATGTATACAAAATATTCATCAAAATACATTTTTGCCATTTAAAAAAAGTAAATACAATCAATTAACACCAATTCAAAAAGAATACAATAAAACTTTAAGTAAAATTAGAATTAAAATTGAACACGTATTTGCTAAACTAAAACGTTTTAAAATTTTAAGTTTAAAATATCGCAATAAAATACGAAGATTTGCATTAAGATTTAATTTAATAGCAGGAATATATAATTTGGAATTACCTTAGTTTTGCACCAATTCTATTGAAGTCATTTATCTCATGAACAATGAGATTGAATAATTTGATTGTCATTGTTAGGTCAATCTGCTTATACTATTTCTCAATTTGCTAAAATTTCAAAAACATCAGCATTATTTAATCGTCAAAAATTTATGAAATCATCACAATTAGCCAAAACACAAAAACCATTCACAAAATTAAAAGGTAGAATTGAAATTGATGAAACTTTTATCAAAGAAATTCATAAAGGAAATTTCAAAAATCCAGATGATCCCAGAAAAAAATGAATTAGACTTGGTGCAAAACTAAGGTAATTCAAAATTATATATTCCTGCTATTAAATTAAATCTTAATGCAAATCTTCGTATTTTATTGCGATATTTTAAACTTAAAATTTTAAAACGTTTTAGTTTAGCAAATACGTTTTTAATTTTAATTCTAATTTTACTTAAAGTTTTATTGTATTCTTTTTGAATTGGTGTTAATTGATTGTATTTACTTTTTTTAAATGGCAAAAATGTATTTTTATGAATATTTTGTATACATTGATAACCTGAATCAACAAAAACTTGTTTTTCTGGATGAATAAAAGTTTTATATTTTAGAAGCAATTTAAAATCATGAATGCTTCCAAAACAAAAAGCAGTTGAAATCATTTTTCCATTGGAAATATCAATAATTATTTGGGATTTGAGAGAATGATGTTTCTTTTTACCTGAAAAAAGTAATTTTAGTTTTTTTTAATTCTTTCAATTGGAGTTTCAGTAGCATCAATAGCTAACAAATTATTATTAGTACCTTTATTTTTTGTTAAATCTTTTTTTCCAGGTAAATTAAAAATTCCGCTTTTTATTAAAATATTTTCAATTCAAAAAATATTACGAATGCAACTAGTATGACTAATATTATATCTTTTTGCAATAACTCTATAACTACTATAGTCTTTTCAATATTCTAAAGTCATTAATAAACGCTCTTCAATTACAATTTTATTTTTTCTACCACCACAATATTTTTGTTTAGACTCAGCAATTTTTAAAATTTCAAGCATTTTATAAAATGTTTGTGGCTTTATGCCGACTAAACTATAAAATTCTGGATCATCTTTATATTTTTTCAACATAATAACTATCACCTTTAATATTAATAATAATCGTTAAATTTTTAAAATTAAAGGTTTTGCACCAAGTCTATTGAAGAAAATGCTAAAGATTTAAACTGTTGTATTGAAATGGCAATTGATGAAAATAAAAATATTTATGCTCAAACAACAAATACTAAAAGATTAACAAAAAAATGAGTACAATAAAATTTAACATCTAAGCTTATCGAAGAAAAATCAATTATAGTTTGTGATATGCAAATACTATATGATACAGTAGCTAAACAAACAAAATGTACTCTCAAGAAATTTAAATGAAAAGAAAATAAAGAATTAAATTATAAAAATTTAAGTAATATCAGTAAAATACAATCAAGTTTAAAAGAATTTATTACTCATTATCATGGCATTGGATTTACCAATATTCAAAATTACCTCAATTTATGAAAATTTAAATACCAACATTATAAAATATCACCTTATGCAAAATCTGAAGCATTATATTTCAGTTTGTAAAAAAAATAAATCCCAAAATTAAATAAAATCAAATTTTAGGCCAGGTTGATGATTTTTTTTATTTCATCAATAGTTTTTTTGAAAATTAAAATTTTTTTCTGTATTTTCTAATTTACGCTTTTCTTTGTTAACTTCTTCTTTTGTTAATCATTCTTTTACTTTATTAAAATCTGTTTTCTTTTCTTCTGATCAATTTGTATCATCTTCATCTAATATTGCATCTAGGTATATCTTAAAAATTGCTTTTTCATTATCAGATAAATTTTGATCAGTTTGATATTTTTTGAAATTATGGATAGCAATTACTCGTTGTTCTAAAACATCTTTTTGTAATTCATTAAAATTAGGACAATTTGGAAGTTTTTTAATAAATGTTATAATTTTTGAATCAACATATGATAAATCATCTAACATACTATCTACTTCTTCTTTTGTCTCATTATCAAGAAGATAATTTTTATTTTTAAAAGGATTACTATCTATTTTGTTAATATCAGTTAATACACTATTAACCAAATAATTAGTAACTTCTTTTCAGTTATATTTAATAGCTAAAGTTCATCAAGTTAATCCTTCTCTAGTTATATAATTATTATAATTACATTCATTTGTTATTAAAAAATCAATAATCATCATTTCAATTTGATTTTGATTTCTTGGTAATTGATGTAATCAATCAATTATCATATCTTCAAATTTAAAAGGTTTTTCATTATTTTTATTTTTAATATCAAAATTAATTTCTAAATCACCATTTTTATTTTTTAATAATAGTGTTCTTATAATTTTTTTATTATTACTTCTAATTGCTCTATGTAATATAGTGTTATTAAACTTATCAATAGGTGTATTAATATCAAAATATTTGCAATTTTCTATTATTTCTAACATATCAAAATTGTTGTTTAGGATTGCTATTTCATAAGGTATATTACCATTATCATCTATTTGATAAAAATTAGTTTTTTTAGTGATAGCAAAATTAATTCTAAAATCAGTTTTATTACCTTCTTTAGCAATAATATGTAAAAGATTTTGTTTTTTATTATTAACACTATTAATATTAAAATGAGAATTATTTTGAAAATCATTAACTAATTCACGAATTTCTTTATTTGTCGGATATACATCAGGTTTATTAATTTCTTGTATTAATAATTTGCAAAACGGAGTTTCATTTTGCAAATTTACTAAATTGGGATTAACTTGTGAATTATTAATTAGTTGCTTTGCTATATTTTTAAACTCTCCTCCAAGTTTTCAGTCTACAATATATTGTTTCATAATTGCTAAATGTAAAGGTGAATTTCCTTCAATATCTTGTTGATTTAAAAAATTTTTATCATTTTTTTTAAATTTATTAATCAATTAATAAGTTTTATTTTATTAGTTGTAAATTCTATTAATTCACTTGAAGTTTCTCAACCTTCCTCGTGTGGATCATAGTTATATTCATCTTCTATTTCTGCTCCTTCATCTAAATCTAATAAAAAACTATTATGAAGGGCATTTCTATTGTTATTATCTAAACCAATAACTTCCTCATCACTAATGTTTGGATTATTCATAAAATCTTAAATAATAGAAAATTGAATTTTTTTATTTTGAAATTGATCAATAAGGTAATTTAATGTTAGCATACTTTTATCTGTTCCTATCTATAATATGAAATTCCTGTTACTTTATTAAAAGTAACAGGAATACAAAAACTTTCTTTAGTTTTACACTTATTTGTATCATAATTTTTAAAAAAATCCAATACATTTATCTTAAAATTAAAATTTAGTTTACAATCAGCGTTTATTAACCTTTATATATATCATTTTTAATAATTGACTAGCAATGAAATAAACAATGACAACGCCAGCTAAATAAGCATAAAAAATTAAAGGAATTGGTGTTAAACCAATAGTAGCTCCTAATTGTGTATATGGAATACTAATGCCAATAATAGTAATTATAATTGTTGTTAAAAATAGTTGATGAGATGGCATACTTTGAATAAAAGGTACCTTAGAAGTTCGTAATAATTGTACAATTAATGTTTGTGAAGTAACTCCTAAAATAAATCATCCAGTATGAAATAATGATTGTTGATATATGCCAGCAGCACTATTAGGATCTACATTAGCAAAGTTGACAAATATATGTAAACCGTATCCTAAAAATAAAAAGGTGGTTATATCAAATATTGAACTTAGCGGTCCATTCCAGAATGCAAAAGGTAAAATGCTTTTTGCATTTCATTTTTGTGGTTTTTTAATAAAGTCTTCATCAACCCTATCTCAAGGAATTGCTAATTGAGAAATATCATATAATAAATTTTGTAGTAAAATTTGAATTGCCATCATTGGTAAAAAAGGTAATCAAATTGAAGCAATTAAAATACTTAATGAATTACCAAAATTAGAGGAAATAGTAATTTTAATATATTTTAAAATATTACCAAAAGTATTTCTACCACTGATCACTCCTTGCTCTAAAACATCTAAATCTTTTTCTAATAAAATAATATCAGATGCTTCTTTGGCAATATCAGTAGCACTATTAACAGATATTCCAACATCAGCGTGATGCAAAGCAACAGCATCATTAATACCATCACCTAAAAAGCCAACAGTGTGACCATTTAACTTTAAAATATCAATAATTCTTGATTTTTGTAATGGGTCCATTTTCGCAAAAATAGTAGTTTTATTTACTAATGCTTGTAAATGTTGATCATCCATATCTTCAATGTCACTACCTAATAAAGGAATTCCTGGTTCTAACCCCACCTTTTTACAAATTGATTTAGTAACAATTTCATTATCACCAGTCAAAATTTTAACATCAATTCCGTGTTGATTAAGAGTTGTTATTGCTTTAATAGCACTAGGTTTAGGTACATCTAAAAAACCTATATATCCTAATAAAACTAAATTAGATTCATCTTCTATTTTAAAAATTGTTTTGTCACTAGCAAAGTCTTGATAACCAATTGCAATTACTCGTAAACCATCATTATTTAATTCCGTACTTAATTTTAAAACATTTTCTTTAATTTTATCAGTTAAGGCAATTACTTTCCCTCCAATTTCAACTTTAGTACAAATTTTTAATATTTCTTCTACTGCTCCTTTGCAAATTAAAGTATTATTAATTTTATCTTTTGAAACTACTATTGACATTCGTCTTCTTATAAAATCAAAAGGTATTTCATCAATTTTACGATAGGGCGTTTCAACTATTTTATTATGATGAGCTTTAATGTGTTGGACAATTGTTTTATCAATATTATTTTTTAATCCAGTTTGTAAAGAACTATTTAAATATGCCATTTCTAAAACTTTGTTTGATTCAACACCTTCTGGATCTAAGTGTTTAATCAACTCAATTCTATCCTCAGTTAAAGTACCAGTTTTATCAGTGCATAAAACATCCATTGCACCAAAACTTTGAATACTAGTTAAATTTTTAACAATTACTTTTTTATGTGATAATCTAATTGCACCTTTTGCTAAGTTAGCACTAACAATCATTGGTAGCATTTCGGGGGTAATACCAACAGCAACTGATATTGAAAATATTAACGCTGTTAAAATATTATTTTTAGTAATTACATTAACAATAAATATTAATGGTACCATTACACACATAAAACCAATAAGAATGTAAGTAACTTTTTTAATACCTTTACTAAAACTAGTAACAGGACGTTTACTAGTTACTGCACTAGCAATTGATCCAAAATAAGTATTAACACCTGATGCAATAACAATAGCAATAGCACCACCTGAAACAATACTAGTACCCATAAAACATATGTTTTCTAATTCTAGGATACTACTTTTTTTATTATCATCTTTAGTATTAATAGCGTGTTTTTCAACAGGAAATGTTTCACCAGTTAGTGCCGATTGATTAATAAATAGATCGGTTGAAACTAAAATTCGAACGTCAGCAGGAATCATATCACCAGAAGATAAGAAAATAATATCACCTGGTACTAAATTTTCAATTAATACTTCTTTTGTAAAATTGGCAACACTATTTAAAGCATTAAAATCAATTTTTTTATTTTTATTACTAAATCGAAAAACACTGCCTGTTGTTTCAATTAATTGTCGTAATTTTTCTGAAGATTTATAGGAACGATAATCTTGAAAGTAAGATATAAAAACACTCAAAATAATCATTACTAAAACAATAATAGCACTGTACAAATCAACATTTTTATCAGTATTAGTATCAATAATACTGTAACTAATAAAATTATAGATAACTATTATCATTAAAACAATAATAAAAGGATTAAAAATATTGTGCATTAATTTTTTGTATCAAACAAATCGTTTATGAGAAAAAACATTTTTACCATATTTTTTAAGTCTGTCTTCTACTTCTTCCTTTTTTAATCCGTACATACTACCATCTAATTGTTGGATAACTTCTTCTTTCGATAGTTGCGAAAATTGTTTAAACATGGTTGTTGTTTTTTGTTCTATATGCTTCTTTTTAAAAAATTGCATTATCAACCAACCTTTCTTCAAACGTATAATTTAATTGTATACTAAAATCAAAAGAACTTTATTTTAGTGAATAAAGTTCTTAAAACTACCAAATATTTAAGAATAATATTCTTCTATTTTCAATAAAAAATTTGTATTATTTTTAAATACAAATTATTTATATCAAAAATAGGAGTAAACATCAATGATTTAAAAGGAGTTGAAATATAATTATAAATCTTCTAATCAATTTTCTATATTTATTAATCAAATATGATAGTATTTAGTTAAACTTGATATGAGTTTTTAACCTATTATTTTTAAATAAAAATAATAGGTTTTTATTTAGAAAAATGAAAGGAAATATAAATTAATTATTTTTTAAATAATTAATTTATAAAAGGTAGTTAAAATGACTGAAAAACAGAAAATAGAAATTAATCAACTAAATTTAGAAATTAAAAAATATCATGAATCAATATGAATTCTTATTGACAAATTTAATGAATTAAATAATCTTTATAAACAGCAAAAAATAAAAATATCAAATACTAAAAAAGAACAAGAAAAATTATATTCTAAATATAAAATAATACGTAATAAATATTTAATTGAAGATAATCTAGAATTAAGTAAAAAATGAGGACAAGAAATGAAAATTAGTGGACAAAGACATACAATGAAATGAAAAAAAGTAATGGAGCAAGAAAAAAGAGCACTAAAATTAAAAGAAGAATGCCAAATTTTGGAAAAAGAAATTAATGAATTAGAAATAATACTGAACCAAAAATTAGATAAAATACCTACCATTCTTAATGATAATTTTAATCATATAAAAAATAAGGCAAATGATGAAAAAATAGATAATTTACAAAATATACAACATACAGTAAAAGAATATAAACCAAATTTACCAATTTTATTAATTTATTATACATATATCTAATTTCTTATATCTTTAATTTTTTCTTATATAGTACTTAATTGTAAACTGAATATAAGTTTTAAATTTTAACTATTACTTTAGTTTAAAAGTAAATGGTTTTTTATATTTTTAAAAAGGAGATAAAAAGAAAAATGAAAATACAAAATAAAATTATACTAAGTTCAACCATTTTCGGTGAAGTTATAGGAAATATTGCTGGATGATATTCAATCCCAACAATGATTGCTGAATGATTAGATATTATGGAATATGATTTTATTGATAATTATATAAACAATGATTTTAATCCATATCGTTATACAGTTAAAGGTGTTTTAATATGAGGTTTAATTTCAGCAGTAACAATGGCAATAACTTCAACTGTTAGTGTAAAAACTGTTGAATATGTAAAAGTACTTTATGAAAATAGAAAACAAACAAATAGTAGAGAAATTGATGAAACAACACCTTTACTATCACAAACACAAATAAATTCAATAAATAATAATGAAGTAGAACCACCATTAGTATTAAATCCAGCAATAAGTGCAAGTTTATAATTAATATGGAGCGGAAAAGATATGAAAAAAATATTATTACTACTTGCAATAAGTAATGCTTTATCAATGACCAATAGTAATTTTTCTTATAATATTAATTCAAATTTAACAAGTACAATAAAAAGTAGTGATGAAATTAATTTTTTAGCTACAGCAGATATTCATGCTGGATATCCTCAATAAGTTAGTGACAAAACAATTAGTGCCCTTGCTAAACATTTACCAGAAAATAATAATAGAGGTGTTATTATTTCTGGTGATTTAACAGGTTATGTTAAATATACAGGAAATTTATTTTCTTATAAATTAATGTTAGCATCAATCTCTAATCATCTTTTAGCAGGTTTTGGTAACCATGATTCTGATACTACTTGTAAAGTTAACCAAACTTGACTTAACCAAAATATTGTTAAACAAAATGCTATGACAGCAACTCACTTACTCTATTATACTTCAAAAAATGAAGTTCCTGTATATTCTTGAAATTGATTGGGTATACATTTTGTTCAATGCAGTTTAGCGCCAATTAATAAAGATACTTCAGGTTGAAATTTCGGAAGAAGTGATCCTGGGCCAGCATTAATTGAATTACAAAAAGATTTAGAAATAAATGTTGGTTTGAGTAATATGCCAATTGTTTTAGCTTTTCATTATGGATATGATGATTTTTCAATTGATCAAGAATGATGAAGCAAAGAACAAAGAACTGAATTTGAAAATGCAATTTTAGCAAAATATAATGTTATTTTAATGTTAACTGGACATCAACACTTTGTGCCAACCAAATATGATGAAAAAATAATTGCAGTTAATGTTGGTAAAAAAAACAGTTTATGATGTTTTAAGTGGTACTGCACTTTTTGGTGGTTATTCTGAAATTTCTATAAATAAAACTAACAAAGAAATTACAATTAAACGTCATAACGTACAACAAAACGATGAAATTGTTATTAATAAAAAAATTAAATATTAATTAAAATTAAAAAGTAAGTTTTATTAAAACTTACTTTTTTTAAATATACAAATTTTTTATTTATTATAATTTGGTGCTTCTTTTGTTAGTTCAACATCATGAGGATGTGATTCTCTTAAACCAGCACTCGAAATTTTTACAAATTTAGAATCTTGGATTAAAGATAAAATATTTTTAGCACCAACATAACCCATACCACTTCTAATACCACCAACTAATTGAAAAACAACATCTTGTACTTTCCCTTTAAAAGGAACACGTGCTTCAATTCCTTCTGGCACTAATTTTTTAATTCCTTTTTGAAAATAACGATCACTACTACCACGTTTCATGGCAACTAATGAACCCATACCAACATAATTTTTATATTTTTTACCATTGACAATAATTTCCTCACCTGGTGATTCTTCTGTTCCAGCTAAAATGCTACCTAACATTACACAATTGCTACCAGCAGCAATTGCTTTTACAATATCACCAGAATATTTAATACCACCATCAGCAATGACAGTTACGTTTTTATTTTTTGCTCAATTATAAACATCATTAATAGCAGTAATTTGTTTTAATTTTCAAAAAAACTCTTGATGAAATAAAAAAAATCATCAACCCGGCCTAAAATTTGATTTTATTTAATTTTGGGATTTATTTTTTTTACAAACTGAAATATAATGCTTCAGATTTTGCATAAGGTGATATTTTATAATGTTGGTATTTAAATTTTCATAAATTGAGGTAATTTTGAATATTGGTAAATCCAATGCCATGATAATGAGTAATCAATTCTTTTAAACTTGATTGTATTTTACTGATATTACTTAAATTTTTATAATTTAATTCTTTATTTTCTTTTGATTTAAATTTCTTGAGAGTACATTTTGTTTGTTTAGCTACTGTATCATATAGTATTTGCATATCACAAACTATAATTGATTTTTCTTCGATAAGCTTAGATGTTAAATTTTCTTGTACTCATTTTTTTGTTAATCTTTTAGTATTTGTTGTTTGAGCATAAATATTTTTATTTTCATCAATTGCCATTTCAATACAACAGTTTAAATCTTTAGCATTTTCTTCAATTCATTTTTTTCTTGGATCATCTGGATTTTTGAAATTTCCTTTATGAATTTCTTTGATAAAAGTTTCATCAATTTCAATTCTACCTTTTAATTTTGTGAATGGTTTTTGTGTTTTTGCTAATTGTGATGATTTCATAAATTTTTGACGATTAAATCATGCTGATGTTTTTGAAATTTTAGCAAATTGAGAAATAGTATAAGCAGATTGACCTAACAATGACAATCAAATTATTCAATCTCATTGTTCATGAGATAAATGACTTCAATGTAAAAAATGATTTCTTAAAGCATCAAAGCTACTTTTACAATCTTTGCATAAATATTTTTGCTTATTATTCTTAAAACCATTTTTTACACATCAATAAGATTTACAATTTGGACATTGAATTCCTTTTTCTTTAAATGTTTTATCAATTGCTTCTAATTTTTCTTTTTTCTCAATTTGTTTAATTCTATTTTTAAAATGTCTAATAATTTTTATAAATTCTTCATCTTTTTTGTTTTTTAAAACATCAATTAATTCATTATTAGTCACAAAAAATCACCCCTGATATAAAAATATTACTTTTAATTTTAAATTAAAAGTAATATCAAGATTTTTTGTGAAAATTAAAAGTAATTTGTGGCACACCAACTCCTGCTATTATTCTAGTAGTACAAATGCTACCAGGACCAACACCAACTTTAATACAATTTGCGCCAGCTTCATAAAGTGCTTGTGCTCCAGCTGCAGTACAAATATTTCCAGCAATAATATCTAATTTTGGATAAGTTTTACGAATTACTTTAACTGTTTTTAAAATCCCTAAACTATGACCATGTGCTGAATCAACAACTAATACATCAACTTTTGCTTTAACTAATGCCTCAACTTTTGCTAAAGTGTCTTCACCAACACCAACAGCAGCACCAACTCTTAATCGTCCTTGATCATCTTTACAAGCATTTGGATAATCAATAGCTTTATCAATATCTTTTGTTGTAATTAAACCAATCAATTTATTATTTGAACCAACAATTGGTAGTTTTTCAATTTTATTTTTTAACATAACTTGTTTTGCTTGTTCGATTGTTGTTGTTTTATCACCAACAATTAAATTTTTGGTAGTCATAATATTTTTAACTAATGCATTATCATTATCAAGATATTTTAAATCACGATTAGTAACAATTCCAATTAGTTGATTTTCTTCATTTACAACAGGCAATCCAGAAATTCGATAAGTACTCATAATTGATTTTGCTTCACTAATTAAAGTTTGAACACCAATAGTAATGGGATCAGTAATAAAACCTGACTCATTTCTTTTCACTTTTTGTACTTCTAAAGCTTGTTCAGCAATTGATAAATTTTTATGAATAATGCCAATACCACCAACTCTTGCCATGGCAATTGCTAGATCAGATTCAGTAACTGTATCCATAGCAGCAGATAAAATTGGAATATTTAATTCAATTTTATTTGTTAATTTAGTTTTTAAAGAAACTTGATTTGGTAAAACTTCTGAATATCTTGGAACTAATAATACATTATCAAAAGTAATTCCTTCACATATTATTTTTTGATTTAAATCTTTATTCATAGTTTACTCCCATTCTATAGTACCTGGTGGCTTTGATGTAATATCATAAACTACTCTATTAACACCATCTACTTTATTAATAATCTCATTTGCAACTTCATCTAGAAATTCTCATGGTAAATGTGAACTTGTTGCTGTCATAAAGTCAATTGTATTAACACTTCTTAAACTAACAACATAATCATAAGTGCGATTATCACCCATTACGCCCACAGTTTTAACTGGTAGCAAAGTGGCAAATGCTTGTGATACTTGATTATATATATTTTTTTCTTTCAATTTGGTAATAAAAATATGATCAACTTCTTGTAAAATTAAACATTTTTCTTTTGTTACTTCTTCTATAACTCTAACTCCTAATCCAGGACCAGGGAAAGGATGACGATTAATTAATGTTTCAGGTAATCCGAGTTTTAAACCAATTTCTCTTACTTCATCTTTAAATAAGGTTTTTAATGGTTCTAACAATTTAAATTGTAAATCATCAGGTAAACCACCAACATTATGATGAGTTTTAATTGTTTTTGAACTTGCATTTTTACTTGAAGATTCAATAATATCCGGATAAATTGTTCCTTGTGCTAAAAAATCAGCCGTTTTAAATTTTCTTGCTGCTGTTGTAAATACATCAATAAATTGTTTACCAATAATTTTTCTTTTTTCTTCAGCATTTTTAACACTTTTTAAATCAGTAAAAAAATGTTTACTTGCATCAATCATTTCAAGATTAAGTTTAAAATTTTGTTTATAAATTTCCATGACATCAATTGCTTCATTTTTTTCTCAATAAACCTGTATCAACAAAAATTCAAGTTAACTGTTTACCAATTGCCTTAGAAATAATGGCAGCGGCAACTGAAGAATCAACTCCACCACTTAAACCTAAAATAACTTGTTTATCTTCGACTTTATTTTTAATTTCTGAAATTTGATTACTAATAAAATCATCTAAACTTCAATCTTTTGTACAATTTGCTATTGTAAATAAAAAAATTTTTTAATTTTCAAAAAAACTCTTGATGAAATAAAAAAAATCATCAACCTGCCCTAAAATTTGATTTTATTTAATTTTGGGATTTATTTTTTTTACAAACTGAAATATAATGCTTCAGATTTTGCATAAGGTGATATTTTATAATGTTGGTATTTAAATTTTCATAAATTGAGGTAATTTTGAATATTGGTAAATCCAATGCCATGATAATGAGTAATAAATTCTTTTAAACTTGATTGTATTTTACTGATATTACTTAAATTTTTATAATTTAATTCTTTATTTTCTTTTGATTTAAATTTCTTGAGAGTACATTTTGTTTGTTTAGCTACTGTATCATATAGTATTTGCATATCACAAACTATAATTGATTTTTCTTCGATAAGCTTAGATGTTAAATTTTCTTGTACTCATTTTTTTGTTAATCTTTTAGTATTTGTTGTTTGAGCATAAATATTTTTATTTTCATCAATTGCCATTTCAATACAACAGTTTAAATCTTTAGCATTTTCTTCAATTCATTTTTTTCTTGGATCATCTGGATTTTTGAAATTTCCTTTATGAATTTCTTTGATAAAAGTTTCATCAATTTCAATTCTACATTTTAATTTTGTGAATGGTTTTTGTGTTTTTGCTAATTGTGATGATTTCATAAATTTTTGACGATTAAATCATGCTGATGTTTTTGAAATTTTAGCAAATTGAGAAATAGTATAAGCAGATTGACCTAACAATGACAATCAAATTATTCAATCTCATTGTTCATGAGATAAATGACTTCAATGTAAAAAAATGATTTCTTAAAGCATCAAAGCTACTTTTACAATCTTTGCATAAATATTTTTGCTTATTATTCTTAAAACCATTTTTTACACATCAATAAGATTTACAATTTGGACATTGAATTCCTTTTTCTTTAAATTTTTTATCAATTGCATCTAATTTTTCTTTTTTCTCAATTTGTTTAATTATATTTTTAAAATGTCTAATAATTTTTATAAATTCTTCATCTTTTTTGTTTTTTAAAACATCAATTAATTCATTATTAGTCACAAAAAATCACCCCTGATATAAAAATATTACTTTTAATTTAAAATTAAAAGTAATATCAAGATTTTTTGTGAAAATTAAAAAAAAATTTTCGATTATTTGCTTACCAAATTCTGAATGGGTAACTTCAGCATGAAATTGGATACCATAAATTTGTTTAGTCAAATGTGCAATTGCTGAAATTGAAGAATCAGAATGAGCTATTTGTATAAAATCTTTTGGAATTTTTGTTACATGATCAGCATGACTCATTCATACTTTTGATTGATTAGCAACTTTTTTAAATAATTTATTATTTGGTTGATCAAGATATAAAATTGATTTTCCAAATTCTTGTTCATCTGCCAATTCTACTTTCCCTTTAAAATGATTTGTTAATAATTGCATGCCATAACAAACTCCTAAAATGGCAACTGGTAAATTAAAAATCGCTTGATCAATTTTATAAGCATTTTGTAAATAAACACTTGATGGTCCACCAGATAAAATAATTGCTTTTAAGTTGGGATATGTTTTTATTTTTTGATAACTAATATTAAAAGATAAAACTTTAGTATAAACATTTGCTTCTCTTACTCTTCTTGCTAATAATTGTGTATATTGACTTCCAAAATCTAAAATCAATACTTGTGTATTTATCATTTTTTTTCTCCAAATATAATAATAATTAAATCATTTTTTAACAAAAAATAAAATAGATTACAGTAATAATTATTTTATGATAGATTTTAATTTCTTTAAAATATAATTAAAAATATTGATATTAATGATAAGAGCATATGCAAAAGAGTAATAATTTATTAATGATTACTCTTAAAAGTTAAAATATAATTTAAAGAAATTAAGTTGTAACTGATCTGGCTTCATTTTCATGAATTTTAATTCGTTCTAATTCTGTTTCGGGTTCATTAAGTAAATATTTTATTGCTTCTTCTTCAGTCATTGGTATGAATTCTCGATCTAATTGATTTTGATAATCTAAATTTGATGCTAAACGCATTTTTAATTTTGGTTGATAATAAATAAAATATCAAATAACAGCAATTACAATAAACATTCAAAACATTAATAATTCAATAATAACAGCTATTAATACTTCCCCTCTTTTATTAATCATGTCATTAATCATACCATAGTTAAAAACAACAAACTGACTAAGTAAAAATAAACCACAAGCAACAAAAACAATTCATTCTCAAATTTTAATTTTAATTTGTTTACGATAACCCATAACACACGTGGCAGCTAACACAAAAATATATACAGCAATAGTAATGTTAGTAGAAAATCCTAGTACTGTATTAAAATCAAAAGGTGCACCAATTAAATCTGGGATTATTAACATAATAATACAAGCAATAATAATAGTAATAATTAAATTAGCTGTACTAGCACGCATTACAATATTTTCTTTATTTAATTTTGCTAATTTTTCGGTAATATATCCTTCTTTGGCTAATGGTTGAATCATACCACCAGAATATAAAGAATTGTGCATAGCACCATTTAATTTCAATGATAAAGTAGAAATAACTAGTACAATCATACCGGTAATACCAGCAATTCCTGATATAACATTATTTGGATTATATTCATTAGTAGCTCCAGATCAACCATTTTGGCCATTTGTACCGTCAATAGTAATGGCACCAAATACTAATACTGATACAGCTAAATAAAAAATAGTTAATAATAATAAAACTATTAAAATACCTTTACCAAAGTTTTTAGTTGGATTTTTAACATTTTTTCCAACAACAATAAAAGTTTCAAAACCAATAAAGAAATAGAAGAAACCACTAAATGCATTATTAATTTTTGGTAAAGTTACATTAATGTTTTTTGTTCCTTCAGCCGCTTGTGAAAATGCTAAACCTTTATTAGTTACTACCAAAATAATAGCACAAACAATTAAAAACAAAGCAGAACCTCATTTAATAATACCAGAAATATTAACAAATCAACGAAATCCCTTCATTCCAAAATACATGCAACTAGCAACAGCAGCATAAATAAAAATACCAATACTATCAATCATTAAACTCGATCATCGTTCAGGAACTCAATTAAAAATTGATAATTGATCTAAATTCACTCGAAACATAGAAATAATAGTTACAATAATTGTTGAAGGTAAAGTAATATATTAGACTTGGTGCAAAACCTTTAATTTTAACAATTTAACGATTATTATTAATATTAAAGGTGATAGTTATTATGTTGAAAAAATATAAAGATGATCAAGAATTTTATAGTTTAGTCGGCATAAAGCCACAAACATTTTATAAAATGTTTGAAATTTTAAAAATTGCTGAGTCTAAACAAAAATATTATGGTGGTAGAAAAAATAAAATTGTAATTGAAGAGCGTTTATTAATGACTTTAGAATATTGAAAAGACTATAGTAGTTATAGAGTTATTGCAAAAAGATATAATATTAGTCATACTAGTTGCATTCGTAATATTTTTTGAATTGAAAATATTTTAATAAAAAGCGGAATTTTTAATTTACCTGGAAAAAAAGATTTAACAAAAAATAAAGGTACTAATAATAATTTGTTAGCTATTGATGCTACTGAAACTCCAATTGAAAGAATTAAAAAAAACTAAAATTACTTTTTTCAGGTAAAAAGAAACATCATTCTCTCAAATCCCAAATAATTATTGATATTTCCAATGGAAAAATTATTTCAACTGCTTTTTGTTTTGGAAGCATTCATTATTTTAAATTGCTTCTAAAATCTAAAACTTTTATTCATCCAGAGTTATCAAGGTATACAAAATATTCATAAAAATACATTTTTGCCATTTAAAAAAAGTAAATACAATCAATTAACACCAATTCAAAAATAATACAATAAAACTTTAAGTAAAATTAGAATTAAAATTGAACACGTATTTGCTAAACTAAAACGTTTTAAAATTTTAAGTTTAAAATATCGCAATAAAATACGAATATTTGCATTAAGATTTAATTTAATAGCAGGAATATATAATTTTGAATTACCTTAGTTTTGCACCAAGTCTAATTAATTCATTTTCTTCAACAGAACGATTATCTTTGGTTTTAAAACTACCTGAATTAGTAAATTGTTTAATCCAATTATAAGTAGCTGCCCTTGTAACATTATATTCTTTAGCAAGACAAGACACTGACTTACCACTTTGATATAAAGCTACTATTTGTTTTTTAAATTCATCTGAATATGAGTTAATATTGGCCATAATTATAGTTCCTTTCTTTTAACAAATTTGTTCACTTGTCTACGGAATTAGTGTCCAATAAAGTGTAACCCATCCAATAGTTTCGATTTGTGTTCCTATTTCCTTAGTTAATATTTCAGTTACAGAGACTTCATTTATATCAGATATAATATTATTTTTTAATTTGTCATTAACTACAACTTTTGAAGGTTTATCTTTAACATCAATATCATTAGAAAATTTTATTGTTAATCCACCATGTCTTTGTTTATCATTTCCATTTTTATTTTTAAAAGTAGCGTTTGGTTGATTTAAAATATCTTCAATGGATTTATTTTCTAATAGAAAATTATATGTTTGTAGTCTAGTTTTGTCTGTCATTTTACAGTACTAGTTTAGATTAATTCTGTCTTCAAATTTTATCATAAAATGGGCAATTGCTGTATTTCAATTTTGAATGGGCATTGTTCATTTTTTTGTTATATTTTCGATTGCTAAGTAAAATATTTTAAAAACTGCCATATCGTTAGGAAAAACTTTTTTATTTCTTATAACTTTTCGTAATTGACTATTAACAGATTCAATAGCATTTGTGGTATAAATCACTCTTTTGATTTCTGCAGGATAACTAATAAAAACCATTAAATTATCTCAATTTTTATATCAGGATTTAGTAATTTGAGGATATTGTTTATTTCATTTATTTTCAAACAATTCTAAAGCTTGCATTGCTTGTTCTTCACTACATGCACTATAAATTGGTTTTAAATCTGCAACTAGTGCTTTTCGATGTTTGTATGAAACATATTTTAAACTCTTTCTAATTTGATGAACTATGCATAATTGATGTTCGGTTTTAGGATAAACTGATTGTATTGCTTCTGACATGCCTGTTAAATTATCACTACAAGCAATAAGAATATCATTTAAGCCTCGATTTTTCATTTCTGTAAAATTAGATAATCAAAATTTAGAACCTTCATTTTCACTAATTCATAAACCTAAAACATCTTTTTTACCTTCTAAATCAACTCCTAGTGCTATATAAACTGATTTGTTAATAATCCGTTTATCTTGTCCTACTTTAACTACTATACAATCAAAATAAACAATCGGATAAATACTTTCTAATGGCCGATTTTGCCATGCTTTGACATCATCAATAACATCATCAGTAATTTGACTAATAACACTTTCACTAATATCTGCACCATGATATAACTCTTGCAATCGCGTTCTAATATCTGATAATGTCATACCTTTTGCATATAGTGAAAGAACTTGTTGATCAAAACCATCAAATCTTCTTTGTCTTTTTGGCACTATTACAAGAGTAAAATTACTATTACGATCTCGTGGTACATCAATTTCAATTTTACCTTCTTGAGTTATTAATTTTTTTGAAGTTATGCCATTACGAGCATTTTCACTATTACTATGTTGATTTTTTTCATATCCTAAATAATTTTGCATTTCAGAATTCAACATTTTTTCTACTAATCTTTTAGTTAATTCTTTATATAGACCTCCTTCTTTAAACATTGTTGTTAAATCTTCAATATTTTCTAGTAATAAATCTACTGCTTTTGATATTGGATCATTATTATTAAGATTATCTTTTTTAGCCATCTGTAACTCACTCTTTCTAGTCACTTAATTATATTTACTAGAATTAATTAAACACAGTTATTTTTGTAAGTTACACAGATTACTAAACATTACCCAATTTTGGTTAAAACTTAACTAATTGTAAAATAGACTTGGTGAAAAACCTTTAATTTTAACAATTTAACGATTATTATTAATATTAAAGGTGATAGTTATTATGTTGAAAAAATATAAAGATGATCAAGAATTTTATAGTTTAGTCGGCATAAAGACACAAACATTTTATAAAATTCTTGAAATTTTAAAAATTGCTGAGTCTAAACAAAATATTATGGTGGTAGAAAAAATAAAATTGTAATTGAAGAGCGTTTATTAATGACTTTAGAATATTGAAAAGACTATAGTGGTTATAGAGTTATTGCAAAAAGATATAATATTAGTCATACTAGTTGCATTCGTAATATTTTTTGAATTGAAAATATTTTAAGGCTTTTCTCCCTTTATGTACTATTTTTAAATTTTATCACATAAATGCTGAGAAAAGCCTATCTACGGACTTCTCCCCACATTTTTAAATCAAACATAACATTACAGTTTCAAAACTAGGTATATTGTTGAATTTATATGCCGATTCTTTTGCGTATAAATGAACATGATGTTTTTCAACTTTGATATGTGTTTTAAATGTTCGTCTGATGTGCTTTCATGCCGATTCAATCTGGTTTATGTTTACACCAGTTTTTGAAACATAGCCATCTTGATGGTTAACTGTTTCATGCTTAGTGAAAACTGATTTAAAATGGCGATATCCTTTTCAAGAATCAGTATGTACATCACACTTTGAAGAAATGTGGTTTCTTGCAAATTGCAAAAGATTTTTTTGATTTGCATTTTTCAACACTTTCACAATTAAATTATTGGTTGTTTTTTCATAAATCCCAACAATCAAATTTTTATTTTTTAAGGATCTTCCTTGTTTTTTAAAACCCATATGTGAAAGATACATTTCATCCATTTGCACTATGCCCTCAACAATGAATTGAGGTTCTTGTTTTGCAATTGCACTTCGGATTTTATGACCCATTCTTCAAGCAGTTTTCAAAGTTACTCCCAATTCTTTTGCAACATCAGTTGATGGAATTCCATGTTTGGTGTTTATTCATCTAAAGATGAGATAAAACCAAGATGTCAAAGGTGTTTGTGACTTGTAAAAAATGGTGTCATGAAGAATACTAAATGTTTGATGACATTTCAAACATCTTATTCTTCTTAAATCAGAAGTATTCAAATTTGTTCAAGAACACCTCATACATTTGTTTTCCTTCAAACTTGCTATATATTTCAAACAATCTTTTTCTGTTTGAAATATATTGTTGAACTCATTCAATTTCATTGTTTCCTCCACAAGTACATCCGGGGAGAAGTCCGTATTTTAATAAAAAGCGGAATTTTTAATTTACCTGGAAAAAAAGATTTAACAAAAAATAAAGGTACTAATAATAATTTGTTAGCTATTGATGCTACTGAAACTCCAATTGAAAGAATTAAAAAAAACTAAAATTACTTTTTTCAGGTAAAAAGAAACATCATTCTCTCAAATCCCAAATAATTATTGATATTTCCAATGGAAAAATTATTTCAACTGCTTTTTGTTTTGGAAGCATTCATGATTTTAAATTGCTTCTAAAATCTAAAACTTTTATTCATCCAGAAAAACAAGTTTTTGTTGATTCAGGTTATCAAGGTATACAAAATATTCATAAAAATACATTTTTGCCATTTAAAAAAAGTAAATACAATCAATTAACACCAATTCAAAAAGAATACAATAAAACTTTAAGTAAAATTAGAATTAAAATTGAACACGTATTTGCTAAACTAAAACGTTTTAAAATTTTAAGTTTAAAATATCGCAATAAAATACGAAGATTTGCATTAAGATTTAATTTAATAGCAGGAATATATAATTTTGAATTACCTTAGTTTTGCACCAAGTCTATTGAATAAAACCAATTATTCATCCTCAAAAACGACCAAAAACTCCACGAACATAAACATAAGCACCACCATTAGTGTCATGATAAACACGACTACATTTAGTAAAAGCAAGTGCAGTTCCCGCAGCAATTAAAGCACATAATAAAATAACTCATAGCATATGTAAACCAACGCCACCATTATTTCAATAATAAATGCCAATTAATGCCATTGGAAATGTAATACCACAAGTATAGTTAAAACCAATTCATATTAATTCATTAAGACTAATTTTTTCATTATTAGCACGAGATGATTTTGCTCAAAATTTTAATTTTTTTAAATTAAACATTCAATTAGTAATTCCTTTCAAAAAATAAATTATTTTTAATTATAACTTTAATTGTAAAATTAAAAAGGACACTTACTTTAATTGTAAAATTAAAAAGGACACTTATATAAAAATTAAATTGTGTTAGTTCTATAATTAAGAAAAGAAAGGAATTAGCGCAATGTATAAGTATCTGAGTATTGAATCAATAATAGCAATAAAAGAATATAAAAATTATGGATTTTCGATTCTTAAAATAGCAAAAATTGTTGATTATAGTAAATCAACTGTACATAGAGTTTGTAGATTATTAAATAAAAACTTATTGCCATTAGAAATATTGAATCAATTTCAAAAAAATAAACAAAATGCAGGCAGAAAATTAATAATTTTAACTTTAACAGAAATTAATATTATTAATCATTTGTTAATTACTAAAAAGTATGCTCTTGATATAATAGACTTGGTGCAAAACCTTTAATTTTAACAATTTAACGATTATTATTAATATTAAAGGTGATAGTTATTATGTTGAAAAAATATAAAGATGATCAAGAATTTTATAGTTTAGTCGGCATAAAGCCACAAACATTTTATAAAATGCTTGAAATTTTAAAAATTGCTGAGTCTAAACAAAAATATTGTGGTGGTAGAAAAAATAAAATTGTAATTGAAGAGCGTTTATTAATGACTTTAAAATATTGAAAAGACTATAGTAGTTATAGAGTTATTGCAAAAAGATATAATATTAGTCATACTAGTTGCATTCGTAATATTTTTTGAATTGAAAATATTTTAATAAAAAGCGGAATTTTTAATTTACCCGGAAAAAAAGATTTAACAAAAAATAAAGGTACTAATAATAATTTGTTAGCTATTGATGCTACTGAAACCCCAATTGAAAGAATTCAAAAAAACTAAAATTACTTTTTTCAGGTAAAAAGAAACATCATTCTCTCAAATCCCAAATAATTATTGATATTTCCAATGGAAAAATTATTTCAACTGCTTTTCGTTTTGGAAGCATTCATGATTTTAAATTGCTTCTAAAATCTAAAACTTTTATTCATCCAGAAAAACAAGTTTTTGTTGATTCAGGTTATCAAGGTATACAAAATATTCATAAAAATACATTTTTGCCATTTAAAAAAAGTAAATACAATCAATTAACACCAATTCAAAAAGAATGCAATAAAACTTTAAGTAAAATTAGAATTAAAATTGAACACGTATTTGCTAAACTAAAACGTTTTAAAATTTTAAGTTTAAAATATCGCAATAAAATACGAAGATTTGCATTAAGATTTAATTTAATAGCAGGAATATATAATTTTGAATTACCTGAGTTTTGCACCAAGTCTATTAAAAAAATTAACCAAAATTGATTACAAAAAAAATGACATTGAGCCAGAAAAACTCACAATGTCAAAAGGTATCGGTTTAAAATTTTTCGAAGAAAACTGAGAAACAATTTACAAATACGATTACATTCCTACCGAAGACAGAAACTTCAAACTTCCCAAATATTATGACAGAAAACTAAAAGAAATCAATCCAGAACTATTAGAAGAAATAAAAAAACATAGAAGAGAAATATTTACACAAAATATAGAAAATGAAATAAATTCTCAACAAACACTACTAACAGAAATCATGGGAAATAAACAAAGACGTCTTCATAAAAACTTAAAAAAAATTTCTCAACCATTGAGAAACAAAAACTAAATATTTGAAACTAAATATAATTCTGCTAAGATTAAAATCAGAAAATAAAATATCGCATTATGGATGAAGCCGTCGAAAACTCGAACCATAATGCATTAATCATTATATATAATTATTATGATTAATAAAAGACAAGTGCTTCCCAACACTTGTCTTTTTTATTTTCTACAATTGAAAGTAGGTGAAACAATGAGACGCAAACACATTAAAATGACTAGAAAACACAGAAGACACTTTAAAAACACCGCAACAAGAATAAGAATAGCAAATACAAGACCAACACTAAAACGAGGAGGTCATAGAGCATAATGCAAGACTACCAAAAAATAAATATAAACATAGAATGATTTAATAATCCAAAACAAGAAATAATAACAATCAAATGTAAAACAATATCACTACTAACAAAAAATGAAGACATAATCTGTTACCTACTAACACTAAATTTATATCCAAAATTCCAACCAAATAAAACACACTACAGTTATATATTAGAAAATAGACAAACAGGATATCTAATAATTTGTGGTAACAACTATGAAACAATTGGTCACACACAATTCAAATTCATAAAAGGAGAATAAAAATGCAATTAAAAGAAATTCTACAAATCATCATCACTATCGCAAGCACCGTATCTGCAGTTGCAAGCACAATATTACACAAACATTTCACAAAATCAAAAGACGAAAAAAACATTAAAAAACTAAACAAAATCAATAAAAAAACAATCAAAATTAGAAAACAAATTAAATAAAATTAAGGAGTTAAAATAATGAAATTCCACACTCAATATAATAATAAAAGAACACCAACTAACGCAGGTAAAGAAGAATTTGAAGAATACCAAAGAATACAAAACAAACACACAAAAGAATGAACACCAAAAGCAATAGGAAAAAGAAATATATATAACGAAATACAAGAAACAGGTATAGGAACAAGTTTAAAAGAAATGATAACAAAATACCAAAACGATGAAATAGAACAACCAGGAAATAATCAAAACAATTACATAGATACAACAACAATACCCGAAAACAAAATAGACTTTGAAGAACACATAAAAAACCTTGAACAACAAATAAATGAAACTAAAAACAAAATTAAAGAACAAGAAATAATAACAAAACAAATCTACGAAAAAGCACAAAAGGAGCAAACGGAAAATGAGAAAAAATAAATTAGTATATAGTTTTGAAAACACAATAGGTTCTCATCCCAAACACTCAAAATTTTTCAGAAATCACGAACATAAAACAACAATGAATGCAAGTGATTTAATACCAATATTTATAGACGAAGTATTACCTGGTGACACATTCAAACTAACAACAAAAGCAGTTATTAGACAAACAACTTTAATAAAACCAGTAATGGATAACTCATATATCGACATCTCATACTACTTCATTCCAAACCGTCTAGTTATGGACGACTGAAAAAAATTCATGGGTGAAAATACAGACGGAGCATGAGCAGTACAAACAAAACCAACAATACCACAAATAACAGCACCAACAGGTGGATGAGAAATCGGAACAATAGCAGACTATATGGGAATACCAACAGGAATATCAAATCTATCAGTATCAGCATTACCATTTAGAGCATACGCATTAATATATAACGAATGATACAGAGACCAAAATCTACAACAAGAAGCACACTTAGATAAAGGTAATGCAACTAAAACAGGAACAAATGGTAAAAACTACATAACAGACTTAGAATGCGGAGGAATGCCAGCAAAAGCCGGTAAATACCATGACTACTTTACAAGCGCATTACCAGCACCACAAAAATGACAACCAATAACAATACCAATAGGACAACTTGCACCTATCCAAACAGGTGACGCATATGAAATTAAAAATAAACAACCAATGACATTCAAACCAACAAACACAACATTAGCAGACGGAAATATAAATTTAGGAGCTAACGTTAAAAACAATATTGCAACAACAAGAGCAAACGGAACAAGCGGAACAATAAGTACAGCAGAACTTGCACCAAACAACCTATACGCAGATTTAAGACAAGCCACATCAATTACTATAAACAAACTAAGAGAAGCCATAACAATGCAACAATTATTAGAACTAGACGCACGTGGTGGAACAAGATACATTGAAATGCTTAAATCACACTTTGGAGTAAACAGTGGTGACGCAAGACAACAAAGACCAGAATACTTAGGTGGAATACATCAACCTTTAACAGTACAACAAGTACCACAAACAAACTCAACAGACGCAACAACACCGCAAGCCAATCTAGCAGCATTCGGATACAGTGGCTTAGAAAACCGTTCATTCAAACAATCATTCACAGAACACGGTCATATCATTGGAATAGCCACAATAAGATATAATCATACATATCAACAAGGTTTAGAAAAAATGTGAAGTAGAAAAGACAGAGAAGACTTCTATGACCCAATTTTCGCAAACATTGGAGAACAACCAATATTAAATAAAGAAATCTTTGCCCAAGGAACAGACAAAGATTCAGAAACTTTTGGATATCAAGAACCATGAGCAGAATATAGATATAAACCAAACAGAGTTAGTGGAAAATTCAGAAGCAAAGCGAAAGACCCACTAGACATCTGACACTATGGAGATTTCTTTTAATTTTCAAAAAAACTCTTGATGAAACAAAAAAAATCATCAACCTGGCCTAAAATTTGATTTTATTTAATTTTGGGATTTATTTTTTTTACAAACTGAAATATAATGCTTCAGATTTTGCATAAGGTGATATTTCATAATGTTGGTATTTAAATTTTCATAAATTGAGGTAATTTCGAATATTGGTAAATCCAATGCCGTGATAATGAGTAATAAATTCTTTTAAACTTGATTGTATTTTACTGATATTACTTAAATTTTTATAATTTAATTCTTTATTTTTTTTTATTTAAATTTCTTGAGAGTACATTTTGTTTGTTTAGCTACTGTATCATATAGTATTTGCATATCACAAACTATAATTTATTTTTCTTCGATAAGCTTAGATGTTAAGGTAATGTTTAGTAATCTGTGTAACTTACAAAAATAACTATGTTTAATTAATTCTAGTAAATATAATTAAATGACTAGAAAGAGTGAGTTACAAATGGTTAAAAAACAAAACATTAATAATAATGATCCAATATCACAAGCAGTATATTTATTACTAGAAAATACTGAAGATTTAACAACAGTTTTTAAAGAAGGGGGTTTATATAAAGAATTAACAAAAAGATTAGCGGAAAAAATGTTGAATTCTGAAATGCAAAATTATTTAGGATATGAAAAAAATCAACATAGTAATAGTGAAAATGCTCGTAATGGCATAACTTCAAAAAAATTAATAACTCAAGAAGGTAAAATTGAAATTGATGTACCACGAGATCGTAATAGTAATTTTACTCCTGTAATAGTGCCAAAAAGACAAAGAAGATTTGATGGTTTTGATCAACAAGTTCTTTCACTATATGCAAAAGGTATGACAGTATCTGACATTAGAATGCAGTTGCAAGAGTTATATCATGGTGCAGATATTAGTGAAAGTGTTATTAGTCAAATTACTGATGATGTTATTGATGATGTCAAAGCATGGCAAAATCGGCCATTAGAAAGTATTTATCCGATTGTTTATTTTGATTGTATAGTAGTTAAAGTACGACAAGATAAACGGATTATTAACAAATCAGTTTATATAGCACTAGGAGTTGATTTAGAAGGTAAAAAAGATGTTTTAGGTTTATGAATTAGTGAAAATGAAGGTGCTAAATTTTGATTAGCAAATTTAACAAAAATGAAAAATCGAGGCTTAAATGATATTCTTATTGCTTGTAGAGATAATTTAACAGGCATGTCAGAAGCAATACAATCGGTTTATCCTAAAACCGAACATCAATTATGCATAGTTCATCAAATTAGAAAGAGTTTAAAATATGTTTCATACAAACATCGAAAAGCACTAGTTGCAGATTTAAAACCAATTTATAGTGCATGTAGTGAAGAACAAGCAATGCAAGCTTTAGAATTGTTTGAAAATAAATGAAATAAACAATATCCTCAAATTACTAAATCTTGATATAAAAATTGAGATAATTTAATGGTTTTTATTAGTTATCCACCAGAAATTAAAAGAGTAATTTATACTACAAATGCTATTGAATCTGTTAATAGTCAATTACGAAAAGTTATTAGAAATAAAAAAAGTTTTTCCTAACGATATGGCAGTTTTCAAAATATTTTACTTAGCAATTGAAAATATAACAAAAAAATGAACAATGCCTATTCAAAATTGAAATACAGCAATTGCTCATTTTATGATAAAATTTGAAGACAGAATTAATCTAAACCAGTACCTTGTAAAACAAAGATACACAGATTACATAAAAGCCTCTTAGATAATCAAAATTTAGAACCTTCATTTTCACTAATTCATAAACCTAAAACATCTTTTTTACCTTCTAAATCAACTCCTAGTGCTATATAAACTGATTTGTTAATAATCCGTTTATCTTGTCGTACTTTAACTACTATACAATCAAAATAAACAATCGGATAAATACTTTCTAATGGCCGATTTTGCCATGCTTTGACATCATCAATAACATCATCAGTAATTTGACTAATAACACTTTCACTAATATCTGCACCATGATATAACTCTTGCAACTGCATTCTAATGTCAGATACTGTCATACCTTTTGCATATAGTGAAAGAACTTGTTGATCAAAACCATCAAATCTTCTTTGTCTTTTTGGCACTATTACAGGAGTAAAATTACTATTACGATCTCGTGGTACATCAATTTCAATTTTACCTTCTTGAGTTATTAATTTTTTTGAAGTTATGCCATTACGAGCATTTTCACTATTACTATGTTGATTTTTTTCATATCCTAAATAATTTTGCATTTCAGAATTCAACATTTTTTCCACTAATCTTTTTGTTAATTATTTATATAAACCTCCTTCTTTAAAAACTGTTGTTAAATCTTCAGTATTTTCTAGTAATAAATCTACTGCTTGTGATATTGGATCATTATTATTAATGTTTTGTTTTTTAACCATTTGTAACTCACTCTTTCTAGTCATTTAATTATATTTACTAGAATTAATTAAACATAGTTATTTTTGTAAGTTACACAGATTACTAAACATTACCGAAAAATTATTTCAACTGCTTTTTGTTTTGGAAGCATTCATGATTTTAAATTGCTTCTAAAATCTAAAACTTTTATTCATCCAGAAAAACATTTTAATTTTCAAAAAAACTCTTGATGAAATAAAAAAAATCATCAACCTGGCCTAAAATTTGATTTTATTTAATTTTTGGATTTACTTTTTTTACAAACTGAAATATAATGCTTCAGATTTTGCATAAGGTGATATTTTATAATGTTGGTATTTAAATTTTCATAAATCGAGGTAATTTTGAATATTGGTAAATCCAATGCCATGATAATGAGTAATAAATTCTTTTAAACTTGATTGTATTTTACTGATATTACTTAAATTTTTATAATTTAATTCTTTATTTTCTTTTGATTTAAATTTCTTGAGAGTACATTTTGTTTGTTTAGCTACTGTATCATATAGTATTTGCATATCACAAACTATAATTGATTTTTCTTCGATAAGCTTAGATGTTAAATTTTCTTGTACTCATTTTTTTGTTAATCTTTTAGTATTTGTTGTTTGAGCATAAATATTTTTATTTTCATCAATTGCCATTTCAATACAACAGTTTAAATCTTTAGCATTTTCTTCAATAGACTTGGTGCAAAACCTTTAATTTTAACAATTTAACGATTATTATTAATATTAAAGGTGATAGTTATTATGTTGAAAAAATATAAAGATGATCAAGAATTTTATAGTTTAGTCGGCATAAAGCCACAAACATTTTATAAAATGCTTGAAATTTTAAAAATGGCTGAGTCTAAACAAAAATATTATGGTGGTAGAAAAAATAAAATTGTAATTGAAGAGCGTTTATTAATGACTTTAGAATATTGAAAAGACTATAGTGGTTATAGAGTTATTGCAAAAAGATATAATATTAGTCATACTAGTTGCATTCGTAATATTTTTTGAATCCTGAGTTGTAAATATAAATGGGACAGTTTTTTAAAATAATTGTATTAAATCTATTGGTCTTTTATAAGAGAGCGATTTTCTGGGTGTAGAATTAATTTGAAATGCTATAAAATTTAAATATTTTTTTATATGAAGATAGATCTGTAGATTTTGGTAAATATCTTCTTAAAATACCATTATTATTTTCATTTAAACCCCTTTGGCAAGGTTTACCAGGATCTGCAAAATAAATTTTGACATTACAAATTTTTTCGATTAATCTTCATTTACTAAATTCTTTACCACGATCAAAAGTAATGGTTTTAACTGTTCCTTTTTGTAACTTTGAAATAAATTTTATTATACTTTTCGTAATATTTTCTGATTTATGATTTTTAGTTACTAAAGGAATTGTGGTTTTTGATCATATATCAGCCAAAGTAATAATAGAACTTTTATGATCTTTGCCAATGATAGTATCACCTTCTAAATGACCAAATTCTTGTATATTTTTAATATTAGGAATGATTAAATTTCTTTCATGAATAGACTTACAATTATTAATTTTGCCCCTAGTTTCTTTTTGTTTGTGAGATTTATTTTTGCCTTTTCTCAATAAGTTATTTTCATCAAAACCCATTCGATTTGTTTTAAACATGTTATATAAAGTTTTTGTTGAAATACTTTTTATTTTATTTTCCTTTAAAAAGTTAGCAATTATATCAAGAGCATACTTTTTAGTAATTAACAAATGATTAATACTATTAATTTCTGTTAAAGTTAAAATTATTAATTTTCTGCCTGCGTTTTGTTTATTTTTTTGAAATTGATTCAATATTTCTAATGGCAATAAGTTTTTATTTAATAATCTACAAACTCTATGTACGGTTGATTTACTATAATCAACAATTTTTGCTATTTTACGAATCGAAAATCCATAATTTTTATATTCTTTTATTGCTATTATTGATTCAATACTCAGATACTTATACATTGCGCTAATTCCTTTCTTTTCTTAATTATAGAACTAACACAATTTAATTTTTATATAAGTGTCCTTTTTAATTTTACAATTAAAGAATTGAAAATATTTTAATAAAAAGCGGAATTTTTAATTTACCTGAAAAAAAAGATTTAACAAAAAATAAAGGTACTAATAATAATTTGTTAGCTATTGATGCTACTGAAACTCCAATTGAAAGAATTAAAAAAAACTAAAATTACTTTTTTCAGGTAAAAAGAAACATCATTCTCTCAAATCCCAAATAATTATTGATATTTCCAATGGAAAAATTATTTCAACTGCTTTTTGTTTTGGAAGCATTCATGATTTTAAATTGCTTTTAAAATCTAAAACTTTTATTCATCCAGAAAAACAAGTTTTTGTTGATTCAGGTTATCAATGTATACAAAATATTCATAAAAATACATTTTTGCCATTTAAAAAAAGTAAATACAATCAATTAACACCAATTCAAAAAGAATACAATAAAACTTTAAGTAAAATTAGAATTAAAATTTAACACGTATTTGCTAAACTAAAACGTTTTAAAATTTTAAGTTTAAAATATCGCAATAAAATACGAAGATTTGCATTAAGATTTAATTTAATAGCAGGAATATATAATTTTGAATTACCTTAGTTTTGCGCCAAGTCTAATCTACAAACTCTATGTACAGTTGATTTACTATAATCAACAATTTTTGCTATTTTACGAATCGAAAATCCATAATTTTTATATTCTTTTATTGCTATTATTGATTCAATACTCAGATACTTATACATTGCGCTAATTCCTTTCTTTTCTTAATTATAGAACTAACACAATTTAATTTTTATATAAGTGTCCTTTTTAATTTTACAATTAAAGAAATAATTAAAGATTAGGTGGTAAAGATATATGAAGAAATTACTAAGTAGTCTAGCAGTAGTAACTTTAATTGGAGTAACAAGTATAAGTGTCGTCACTTGTGGTGGAGAAAGACCTTCACCAGTAGAAAAAACTTTTAATTTTCAAAAAAAATCTTGATATTACTTTTAATTTAAAATTAAAAGTAATATTTTTATATCAGGGGTGATTTTTTGTGACTAATAATGAATTAATTGATGTTTTAAAAAACAAAAAAGATGAATAATTTATAAAAATTATTAGACATTTTAAAAATAGAATTAAACAAATTGAGAAAAAAGAAAAATTAGATGCAATTGATAAAAAATTTAAAGAAAAAGGAATTCAATGTCCAAATTGTAAATCTTATTGATGTGTAAAAAATGGTTTTAAGAATAATAAGCAAAAATATTTATGCAAAGATTGTAAAAGTAGCTTTGATGCTTTAAGAAATCATTTTTTACATTAGACTTGGTGCAAAACTAAGGTAATTCAAAATTATATATTCCTGCTATTAAATTAAATCTTAATGCAAATCTTCGTATTTTATTGCTATATTTTAAACTTAAAATTTTAAAACGTTTTAGTTTAGCAAATACGTGTTCAATTTTAATTCTAATTTTACTTAAAGTTTTATTGTATTCTTTTTGAATTGGTGTTAATTGATTGTATTTACTTTTTTTAAATGGCAAAAATGTATTTTTATGAATATTTTGTATACCTTGATAACCTGAATCAACAAAAACTTGTTTTTCTGGATGAATAAAAGTTTTAGATTTTAGAAGCAATTTAAAATCATGAATGCTTCCAAAACAAAAAGCAGTTGAAATAATTTTTCCATTGGAAATATCAATAATTATTTGGGATTTGAGAGAATGATGTTTCTTTTTACCTGAAAAAAGTAATTTTAGTTTTTTTTAAGGCTTTTATCCCTTTATGTACTATTTTTAAATTTTATCACATAAATAGAGATAAAAGCCTACCTAGGAAATTATCTCTGCATGTATTTAAATCAAACACAAAATTACAGTTTCAAAACTAGGTATGTTATTGAATTTATATGCTGATTCTTTTGCATATAAATGAATATTGTGCTTTGAAACTCTTATGTGTGTTCGGAAAGTTCGTCGGATGTGCTTTCATGCTGATTCAATCTGGTTTGTGTTTACACCTGTTGGTGACACATACCCAACTTCATGATTTACGATTTCATGTTTGGGATAGAAGTTTTTGAAACTTACATATCCCTTCCAAGAATCCGTAAATAGACAGCACTCAGTAAAAATGTGTTTCAATGCAAATCTTAAAAGGTTTTTTTCATCTGCATTTTTCAGCACCTTCACAATTAGTTTGTTGCTGGTTTTCTCATAAAATCCAACACTCAAAGTTTTATTCAACAAGGATCTTCCTTGTTTTTTAAAACCTAAATGTGAAAGATACATTTCATCCATCTGTGCTGTGCCATCAAGAATGAAACCTGCATCTTGATTTCCAATTCTAGTCCTGATTTCATGACACATTCTTCAAGCTGTTTTATAGGTAACACTCAATTCCCTTGCAACATCGGTTGCTGGTATGCCATGCTTTGTGTTTATTCATCTAAAGATGAGATAAAACCAAGATGTCATTTGGGTTTGTGACTTATAAAAAATGGTTCCATAAAGAATACTAAATGTTTGGTTACAGTTCAAACATCGTATTCTTCTCAAATCAGAAGTATTCAAACTAGAAGAAGCACATCTGATGCATTTCATTATTTTCAACTTCGCTATATATTTCAAACAATCGTTTTCAGTTTGAAATATGCTATTGAATTCATTTCCATTCATTTTTTCCTCCACACTAGTACATGTGGGGATAATTTCCTTTTTTAATTCTTTCAATTGGAGTTTCAGTATCATCAATAGCTAACAAATTATTTTTAATTTTCACAAAAAATCTTGATATTACTTTTAATTTTAAATTAAAAGTAATATTTTTATATCAGGGGTGATTTTTTGTGACTAATAATGAATTAATTGATGTTTTAAAAAACAAAAAAGATGAAGAATTTATAAAAATTATTAGACATTTTAAAAATAGAATTAAACAAATTGAGAAAAAAGAAAAATTAGATGCAATTGATAAAAAATTTAAAGAAAAAGGAATTCAATGTCCAAATTGTAAATCTTATTGATGTGTAAAAAATGGTTTTAAGAATAATAAGCAAAAATATTTATGCAAAGATTGTAAAAGTAGCTTTGATGCTTTAAGAAATCATTTTTTACATTGAAGTCATTTATCTCATGAACAATGAGATTGAATAATTTGATTGTCATTGTTAGGTCAATCTGCTTATACTATTTCTCAATTTGCTAAAATTTCAAAAACATCAGCATGATTTAATCGTCAAAAATTTATGAAATCATCACAATTAGCCAAAACACAAAAACCATTCACAAAATTAAAAGGTAGAATTGAAATTGATGAAACTTTTATCAAAGAAATTCATAAAGGAAATTTCAAAAATCCAGATGATCCAAGAAAAAAATGAATTGAAGAAAATGCTAAAGATTTAAACTGTTGTATTGAAATGGCAATTGATGAAAATAAAAATATTTATGCTCAAACAACAAATACTAAAAGATTAACAAAAAAATGAGTACAAGAAAATTTAACATCTAAGCTTATCGAAGAAAAATCAATTATAGTTTGTGATATGCAAATACTATATGATACAGTAGCTAAACAAACAAAATGTACTCTCAAGAAATTTAAATCAAAAGAAAATAAAGAATTAAATTATAAAAATTTAAGTAATATCAGTAAAATACAATCAAGTTTAAAAGAATTTATTACTCATTATCATGGCATTGGATTTATCAATATTCAAAATTACCTCAATTTATGAAAATTTAAATACCAACATTATAAAATATCACCTTATGCAAAATCTGAAGCATTATATTTCAGTTTGTAAAAAAAATAAATCCCAAAATTAAATAAAATCAAATTTTAGGCCAGGTTGATGATTTTTTTTATTTCATCAAGAGTTTTTTTGAAAATTAAAACAAATTATTATTAGTACCTTTATTTTTTGTTAAATCTTTTTTTCCAGGTAAATTAAAAATTCCGCTTTTTATTAAAATATTTTCAATTCAAAAAATATTACGAATGCAACTAGTATGACTAATATTATATCTTTTTGCAATAACTCTATAACTACTATAGTCTTTTCAATATTCTAAAGTCATTAATAAACGCTCTTCAATTACAATTTTATTTTTTCTACCACCATAATATTTTTGTTTAGACTCAGCCATTTTTAAAATTTCAAGCATTTTATAAAATGTTTGTGGCTTTATGCCGACTAAACTATAAAATTCTTGATCATCTTTATATTTTTTCAACATAATAACTATCACCTTTAATATTAATAATAATCGTTAAATTGTTAAAATTAAAGGTTTTGCACCAAGTCTAATAAAATTTATTTCAAAGTTACAAAAAGGAACAGTTAAAACCATTACTTTTGAACGTGGTAAAGAATTTAGTAAATGAAGATTAATCGAAAAAATTTGTAATGTCAAAATTTATTTTGCAGATCCTGGTAAACCTTGCCAAAGGGGTTTAAATGAAAATAATAATGGTATTTTAAGAAGATATTTACCAAAATCTACAGATCTATCTTCATATAAACAAAAAGATTTAAATTTTATAGCATTTCAAATTAATTCTACACCCAGAAAATCGCTCTCTTATAAAAGACCAATAGATTTAATACAATTATTTTAAAAAACTGTCCCATTTATATTTACAACTCAGGTCTTAAAAAATATTTTCTTGTTTTAATATCATTAGTATTAAAGAATAAATAATCTAATTTATTTTGTTTACATGTTCAACAAAAAATACTTTTTCATTATGAGTTGAATTTTCCTTATAAGAAGTAACTATATAATTAATTGGTAAATCATTATGATTATATGTATTATTTATTTTAAAATCTTTTTTGTTCTCTTCTCACGTAATGTTATATTTAAAACAAGGATTAGTAATTTTAGTTTTGTTATCTGTTATTTCACCAATAAATCAACTATTATGCTGTTCATAAAATGTTAGTGGTTCAAGTTTTATATCATTAAGATAATATTCTTTTGGAGTAGTTGGTTTATTAACAGTTATGTTTTGGTCTTTAATATATGGTTCTAATAATTTTATTAATTCATTACCACTTAATTCTCTTTTAATATTTTCTAAATTAAAAACTCAATATGTGTAACTGTTATCAACAATAAAAGAATTATTTTTAATCATTCATTTTGGAAGTGATAATTTATATTCAACATAATCAATAAGAATAGATTGTGGTTTATCTTTAACAATTTGTTCTTTTTTAAATTCTATTTGCATAATAATCCTTTCCTAATATGTTCTGTTGCTTCTAGCATAAAGAACATATATTTTGATGTTTAGATTATTAATACTATTACTATTCGTTTTATTCATTAGACTTGGTGCAAAACTAAGGTAATTCAAAATTATATATTCCTGCTATTAAATTAAATCTTAATGCAAATCTTCGTATTTTATTGCGATATTTTAAACTTAAAATTTTAAAACGTTTTAGTTTAGCAAATACGTGTTCAATTTTAATTCTAATTTTACTTAAAGTTTTATTGTATTCTTTTTGAATTGGTGTTAATTGATTGTATTTACTTTTTTTAAATGGCAAAAATGTATTTTTATGAATATTTTGTATACCTTGATAACCTGAATCAACAAAAACTTGTTTTTCTGGATGAATAAAAGTTTTAGATTTTAGAAGCAATTTAAAATCATGAATGCTTCCAAAACAAAAAGCAGTTGAAATAATTTTTCCATTGGAAATATCAATAATTATTTGGGATTTGAGAGAATGATGTTTCTTTTTACCTGAAAAAAGTAATTTTAGTTTTTTTTAAGGCTTTTATCCCTTTATGTACTATTTTTAAATTTTATCACATAAATAGAGATAAAAGCCTACCTAGGAAATTATCCCTGCATGTATTTAAATCAAACACAAAATTACAGTTTCAAAACTAGGTATGTTATTGAATTTATATGCTGATTCTTTTGCATATAAATGAATATTGTGCTTTGAAACTCTTATGTGTGTTCGGAAAGTTCGTCGGATGTGCTTTCATGCTGATTCAATCTGGTTTGTGTTTACACCTGTTGGTGACACATACCCAACTTCATGATTTACGATTTCATGTTTGGGATAGAAGTTTTTGAAACTTACATATCCCTTCCAAGAATCCGTAAATAGACAGCACTCAGTAAAAATGTGTTTCAATGCAAATCTTAAAAGGTTTTTTTCATCTGCATTTTTCAGCACCTTCACAATTAGTTTGTTGCTGGTTTTCTCATAAACTCCAACAATCAAAGTTTTATTCAACAAGGATCTTCCTTGTTTTTTAAAACCTAAATGTGAAAGATACATTTCATCCATCTGTGCTGTGCCATCAACAATGAAACCTGCATCTTGATTTCCAATTCTAGTCCTGATTTCATGACACATTCTTCAAGCTGTTTTATAGGTCACACCCAATTCCCTTGCAACATCGGTTGCTGGTATGCCATGCTTTGTGTTTATTCATCTAAAGATGAGATAAAACCAAGATGTCATTTGGGTCTGTGACTTATAAAAAATGGTTCCATAAAGAATACTAAATGTTTGGTTACAGTTCAAACATCGTATTCTTCTCAAATCAGAAGTATTCAAACCAGAAGAAGCACACCTGATGCATTTCATTATTTTCAACTTCGCTATATATTTCAAACAATCGTTTTCAGTTTGAAATATGCTATTGAATTCATTTCAATTCATTTTTTCCTCCACACTAGTATTTTAATTTTCAAAAAAACTCTTGATATTACTTTTAATTTAAAATTAAAAGTAATATTTTTATATCAGGGGTGATTTTTTGTGACTAATAATGAATTAATTGATGTTTTAAAAAACAAAAAAGATGAAGAATTTATAAAAATTATTAGACATTTTAAAAATAGAATTAAACAAATTGAGAAAAAAGAAAAATTAGATGCAATTGATAAAAAATTTAAAGAAAAAGGAATTCAATGTCCAAATTGTAAATCTTATTGATGTGTAAAAAATGGTTTTAAGAATAATAAGCAAAAATATTTATGCAAAGATTGTAAAAGTAGCTTTGATGCTTTAAGAAATCATTTTTTACATTGAAGTCATTTATCTCATGAACAATGAGATTGAATAATTTGATTGTCATTGTTAGGTCAATCTGCTTATACTATTTCTCAATTTGCTAAAATTTCAAAAACATCAGCATGATTTAATCGTCAAAAATTTATGAAATCATCACAATTAGCAAAAAAACAAAAACCATTCACAAAATTAAAAGGTAGAATTGAAATTGATGAAACTTTTATCAAAGAAATTCATAAAGGAAATTTCAAAAATACAGATGATCCAAGAAAAAAATGAATTGAAGAAAATGCTAAAGATTTAAACTGTTGTATTGAAATGGCAATTGATGAAAATAAAAATATTTATGCTCAAACAACAAATACTAAAAGATTAACAAAAAAATGAGTACAAGAAAATTTAACATCTAAGCTTATCGAAGAAAAATCAATTATAGTTTGTGATATGCAAATACTATATGATACAGTAGCTAAACAAACAAAATGTACTCTCAAGAAATTTAAATCAAAAGAAAATAAAGAATTAAATTATAAAAATTTAAGTAATATCAGTAAAATACAATCAAGTTTAAAAGAATTTATTACTCATTATCATGGCATTGGATTTACCAATATTCAAAATTACCTCAATTTATGAAAATTTAAATACCAACATTATAAAATATCACCTTATGCAAAATCTGAAGCATTATATTTCAGTTTGTAAAAAAAATAAATCCCAAAATTAAATAAAATAAAATTTTAGGCCAGGTTGATGATTTTTTTTATTTCATCAAGAGTTTTTTTGAAAATTAAAACACTAGTACATGTGGGGATAATTTCCTTTTTTAATTCTTTCAATTGGAGTTTCAGTAGCATCAATAGCTAACAAATTATTATCAGTACCTTTATTTTTTGTTAAATCTTTTTTTCCAGGTAAATTAAAAATTCCGCTTTTTATTAAAATATTTTCAATTCAAAAAATATTACGAATGCAACTAGTATGACTAATATTATATCTTTTTGCAATAACTCTATAACTACTATAGTCTTTTCAATATTCTAAAGTCATTAATAAACGCTCTTCAATTACAATTTTATTTTTTCTACCACCATAATATTTTTGTTTAGACTCAGCAATTTTTAAAAATTCAAGCATTTTATAAAATGTTTGTGGCTTTATGCCGACTAAACTATAAAATTCTTGATCATTTTTATATTTTTTCAAAATAATAACTATCACCTTTAATATTAATAATAATCGTTAAATTTTTAAAATTAAAGGTTTTGCACCAAGTCTATTCCATGAAAACTGGGCTCAAAAATAAATTGTGAAATTTTAAAAAACATTAAGGCATTCGATTCAATATTTATTTAATTTGTGTTAAACAAATTAATATTTTAATTGAACCGGCACCGCTTAATTTTTTTTACAAGTTTGAAATTTATTTTCTCACCCAAAAATTTTTTCAAAAAAAATAAAAGACTTTTATCCCTTTATGTACTATTTTTAAATTTTATCACATAAATGGAGATAAAAGCCTACCTAGGAAATTATCCCCGCATGTATTTAAATCAAACACAAAATTACAGTTTCAAAACTAGGTATGTTATTGAATTTATATGCTGATTCTTTTGCATATAAATGAATATTGTGCTTTGAAACTCTTATGTGTGTTCGGAAAGTTCGTCGGATGTGCTTTCATGCTGATTCAATCTGGTTTGTGTTTACACCTGTTGGTGACACATACCCAACTTCATGATTTACGATTTCATGTTTGGGATAGAAGTTTTTGAAACTTACATATCCCTTCCAAGAATCCGTAAATAGACAGCACTCAGTAAAAATGTGTTTCAATGCAAATCTTAAAAGGTTTTTTTCATCTGCGTTTTTCAGCACCTTCACAATTAGTTTGTTGCTGGTTTTCTCATAAACTCCAACAACCAAAGTTTTATTCAACAAGGATCTTCCTTGTTTTTTAAAACCTAAATGTGAAAGATACATTTCATCCATCTGTGCTGTGCCATCAACAATGAAACCTGCATCTTGATTTCCAATTCTAGTCCTGATTTCATGACACATTCTTCAAGCTGTTTTATAGGTCACACCCAATTACCTTGCAACATCGGTTGCTGGTATGCCATGCTTTGTGTTTATTCATCTAAAGATGAGATAAAACCAAGATGTCATTTGGGTCTGTGACTTATAAAAAATGGTTCCATAAAGAATACTAAATGTTTGGTTACAGTTCAAACATCGTATTCTTCTCAAATCAGAAGTATTCAAACTAGAAGAAGCACACCTGATGCATTTCATTATTTTCAACTTCGCTATATATTTCAAACAATCGTTTTCATTTTGAAATATGCTATTGAATTCATTTCAATTCATTTTTTCCTCCACACTAGTACATGTGGGGATAATTTTCAAATAAAAAATAAAACCAACACTTGATCACTGGGGAGTGGCAAGGTTGGTTAAATAAAGAATAGAATTAATACAATAGGTCCCTACAACAGGTCTATATATACTAGTTTCCAATTCACTCCCACCCCAATAATTACCATTACTGGTTAGTATATTTTATTAGGTATCACTCCACTTTTTATTTATCCATGCAAGTCCACATGTTTTGGCCACTATTTTTAACAACTGTGTTGTGGTTCACTGTTTTAATTCCCTAACACGTGTTGATAATAGCGTTAAAGAGGTTTATTAAAAATTTTAAAATTTTACAATTACAAAAAAAAGACAAGATTATTTCTTGTCTTTTTCCTTTGATAATAATTTTTTAAATGTATATTTTTGAAAATACGTCGAATATAAATTTAAGGATAAAAGAGAATTTAATTTGTCTATCATCATTTTGAAATAGTAATTTTGGAAAGAATTTATTTATCTAGTAATTCATCTTCCTACTTTTTTGGGAGGTTCCCAAAACTTTTTTACCATCATGTAATATAATTTCTTTACCATTAATTAATTCTCTAGGAGTTGTTCCTATTCATAATCCTCCATCATAATAAGGTTGGAATAAATAGTTAGCATGTTGTTTAACTTTATTAGTAACTGATTGACCATCACGATTGGGGTTAACTTCAATTCAATTACGAATTAAACCTTTTCACGCTTCTAAATTTATTTTTATCATAATTACTTTTTTCCTTTCATTAAAATAATAAGATTTATTAAAATATTAATTTTTCTAAAGTTATTTCAAAATAAAAAATAATTGGCAATTTAGCACCAATTTTAAAATGTTATTAGGAAAATTAGAATTAAAATAAATCTTAATTCTAATTTTATACTTGAAAAAATTAATATGTAATAAAAAATTTCTTATAAAAAAATATTTTTTTTATAAGAAATTTTTTAAAAACACTTAAAAATGTCCAAAAAATAGACATTTTTAATAAAAATAAATTTATACAAATTTTTTAATAGCAATATGATTAGAACTAATAATTCTAATACCACCATGATTTTTATGAAAAGCAACTTGAATTTTATCACCAATTAATTTAGTAATAATACCTTTTCCAAAAATTTCATGAATAATTATATCTCCAACATTTCAATTATTAGTTATTTCAACCTTATCTTTATTATCAGCTTTATAGTAATTAAATTTAGAATGATTACGATTTTGATAAGTTGCTGCCATTTCTTGGTGTTCGTTATTAATGATTTTTAAATATTTAAGATCTAAATCTTTTAAGAAACGAGATGGTTGTTTCATACGATCCAAGATATATGAATATCCACTGGCACTAGATAAAAATAATCATTTTTTTGCCCTAGTAATTGAAACATAAAAAAGTCGTCGTTCTTCTTCAATTTTATCTAAGTTTTCTATACTAAATTTACCTATTCCAGGTAAAATACCTTCATTAATGCCAACTATAAAAACAACATCAAATTCTAGACCTTTAGCACTGTGAATTGTCATTAAATTAACGGCTTTATTAGTACTATTTTCATCTAAATCAGTATATAAACTTACTTCTTGTAAAAATGACGTTAATAATTCTTCGCCTTGTAATTCATTATTACTACTATCATATTCAAGCAATTGTTCTAATAATTGTTGAACATTTTCAATTCTTTCTTTTTCAAGATTATCTTCTAGTTTTTTTAAATAATTAGTTTTATTTAATAAATTTTCAACCATGTTATGTAAAGAAGTAACATCTTTGATATTAGTTTGCATCTCATTAATTAAATTAATTAAAGGTTGTAAATGTTGACGATAATTTTTTGGTAATCCATACTGAAATTTAAATAAGTATTCATTTAAAGTTAGTGATTGTTCATTAGCAAGTAATAATAAGTTATCAATAGCTTTTGGTCCAATTTTAGGTGTTGCATTTAAAATTATAATCATTGATATATTATCATTTCAAACAATAATTTTTAAATACGCCAAAATGTCTTTAATCTCTTTACGTTCAAAAAATTTATAACCACCAAAAATTTTATAATTTATATTATTATTAATCAAAGCTTGTTCTAAATCTTTTGATAAATAATTATTACGATAAAGAATAGCAATTTTATTCAAATCTAAATGATATTTTAAATGAATTTTTTTAACAGTTGTTGCAACTCAATGTGCTTCTTGATCACTACTACTAGCATGATACATAACAATATCATTACCAAGATCATTTTTAGTAAACAGTTCTTTTTCAATACGTTGAACATTATTTTTAATTAAACTATTAGCTGTATTTAAAATCTTAGTTGTTGAACGATAATTTTGATTTAAAATAAATGTTTGTGTATTAGGAAATTGTTTAGTAAAATTCAATATTAAATTAATATTTGCTCCTCTTCAACTATAAATAGTTTGATCAGGATCACCAACTACAGTAATATTTTTATGATTTTTAGCAAGTGATAATAAAATATTATATTGAATATCATTAGTGTCTTGAAATTCATCAACTAAAATAAAATCAAATTTCTTTTCTCATTTTGTTAAAATATGTGGAAATTCTTTAAATAGACGTTCAACTAATAATAATAAATCATCAAAATCTAAACATGAATTAATAAATTGATATTTTTTATACGATTCAAAAACTTTGATACGTAAAATTCACTCATCTTGATTTTGATAATCAGCTAATAATTGATCTTGAGAAAGATAATTATTTTTTCAGTTAGAAATATTAGAACTTAATAATCTTAACTCCTGCAATTCAGCTTTATGTGAAAATTCTTTTTGAAAAATATCTTTTAATATTTTTCGTTGATCTTCTTGATCAATAATATTAAAATTATTATTAATATTTAAATGATGAATATCTCTTCTTAATATTTTGGCACATAATGCATGATAAGTAACAATATTAACATTAATGTTAGTATCATTTAAAAGTTGAATTATTCGTTCTTTCATTTCACGTGCTGCTTTATTAGTAAAAGTTAATGCCAATATTTTTTCACTAGCAATTTTAATTACATTAATTAAGTAAGCAATCTTATATGTTATAACCCGCGTCTTTCCAACTCCAGCCCCCGCAATAATACGACATGGGCCATCAACATTAATAATGGCTTGTAGTTGTTGTTCATTTAGATTTTCTAAAAGTTTTGTTTTATCCATGTTATTTATCCTTAAGTTAGTAAGAGTATATACTATTAAAGACTATTTATATTTTCTAATTCGTCATCATTAATATTTCCTGGTTGAGAATAAACTAAATGAATATGTGGATCATTAACGTTAGTTGATATCTTCCTTTTATTAGTTGCAAGTGGTTTCTTGTTAATGACAAAAGTTTTGTGATAACGATCAAAGAATAGCTGATGATATTTATCAATTTTAGTGACGATCATAATCCCACAATACCAAGCAAAATCAAAACTAACTACAGAACGAATAAGAATATTTAATCAAGAATTTAAAGTACTATTACTATTAATAGTAGCAATGTTTTCATTAAAAGTCAATTTCATAAAAAGAATTATTGAAGTGGTTAATAATAGAGGAATAAAAACTAAAAATAGTTCACGATAAAAAAAATGTTTTAACTTTAAATCTTGATTTTTTTCATTTACTAATCTTATTTGAAAAATTAATTTTCCCAAAGTTTGACCCTTACATTTTCATGGGATAATAACAAAATATATAATTACAACAATTATATTAATAATAAAAATAATTATTAATTGTCATGATTCTTGATTACCTTTATTATCTAAATAATGAATTGCTAATCCAATTATTAATGGGATTAAACTAACAAAAATCACGTCAAAAATACGTGCAATAATACGTTTTCATGTTTTAGCTATTATATATGTTTCGGTTGTATCTAATTTTTTAATATTCATTTTTTTACTCTCAATATTTTGAATCATCTCTAATATTATTATCTTTAAAATATTTCTTAAAATAAGTACTTAGATCAGGAGCATAAGTGGTAAATTTATCATTTGGATTAATAGTATTAAAATAAGAATTTTTTTTAAAATTTTTAAATTTAAATTCAATAATTTCTTTGACACGATTATATGTTTTTTCAATTAATGCAGGTTTTTTAGAAATACTAATAAATCTTAAAAGAGTATATAGATAGTATCTAACAAAAGCATATTCCAACTCTTCATATAAAACTTTTTTAATTTTATAATTATTATAATAGTTTAAAATATGTATTCATTGGTGCATTAGTTCAAAAATATTATCATTTTCCAATGTGTTATTTTTAGACGTTAATAATGTTTCATTAATTGCATAATATGTTTTACAATGTGCTAAAAATGAGTATAAAAATAAACTATCAAATTGGATTTCTTTACGAAATTGTAAATTATATTCATTAATAATACTAACTTTCATGATTTTTGTTGTTAAAACTGGTGTTGTTAAAGCAAAGACTATTTTTCCTTGTGTTGTATTTAAATTATATATTTTATTAACTTCAGTTCTAATTGTTGAATGAAAAACATTATTTATATCAAATTCATAACGAACACAATATTCAATACAATCTAAATCCTTATTATTATCTAAAATTTTATTAACTGTTTCAACAAAATTAACGCTAAGAATTTCGGTTGGATTTAAAATAACTACATATTGTCCGGAAATATATTTAAGGCCAAGATTACGACTAATGGCAATACCTGATACTTGATAATTAGTAATCATTTTTAAATTTTGTGGATATAATTTAAAATATTTACTAAATATCTCCAAATTTTCATTGTTAACGCCATCATCAACAACAACAACTTCAAAATTAGTTTTTTTATTTACAAAAATCTTTGATAAAAAAGAATCTAAGTGCTCGGATTCAAATGAAGTTGTATATAAAATAAAACTTAGTAGCATAATAAATATTTCCTCTCTTTTATAAATAATTATAACACTTCTTTAACAATTTTAAGTGAAGGTTTATCAACATTTATTTTTTATTTTTTTGATTACTATTTTTAAGTTTATTTTTAGATACTAAAGTAGATTTTTCTATATTATTTGTTTCTTTAATAACTTTAACAGTCATATTTTTATGATCAAAAATAGTTTTTAAATTACCTTCAATAATAACAGTTTCAGTATTATTAGGTTTAATAACGTTTCGTTTTGCGGGCTTGCTAACTTTTTTCTTTTTTTGTCCTTTTAATATTTCTGCTCTTAATAAAGCACGTGTTTTTCTAATTTCAAATTTTTCAAATTTAAAAAGAAATGATTTAATAAACTTTTTATACGAATTAACAAAATATCGAAGTCTTTTCTTGCTTCGAGCATGATTATCATATTTTAATAAAATACAAACATAGTTTAATTCATTTATTGCTTCTGATTCAATTAATGAATTAAAAAAACTGTGATAATTATGACTTAAGTTATATGGTTGACCAGATATTGGGCTTTTATAAGGAGTAAAACCTAGATTACCAGTAGTTTTATAATACTTAAAATCAGCAACTCGTGTTGTCATTTGTCCCTTAGGATGCTCTGGTGATTTAATTTCTGATATTTTAAAAATATTCTTTGTATCAAATTCTAAAAAATAGCAATATACCTTATGAACAAAGTTACCTGCAGTTTTAAAAGCAATATATAAATCTACTTTTGCTTCATAATTTAAATTATCAAAAATACTAACGTATGGTTGATAAAAATCATATTTTTTATCAATAATTTCTCAACCTTGTTTTTTAATAGTAAGTTCAATCTCATCAGCACAAATATTTGGATTTAAAATAATTTTCTTCATTTTATACTCCTAACTCTAATATTTTCTAAGTCTATTTTATCAAATTATATATAAAGTGTGGTCTAAGAAAATTTTTCACTTTGATTAATAATTAAAGTACTTTTATTTTTACTATTAAACAACTAACAATCATCATAAAATTATCTTTAAACTATATGAATATATCATATATTTCTACACATATTAAAGTTCTTCTCTTTTAAAAACTTTTAGCAAAAATTATATTAAACTTTATTTATTACTTTTTCTAAAATAATATAGAAATGATGAATATATTATTAATAAATAAACGGACTTCTCCCCACATGTACTTGTGGAGGAAACAATGAAATTGAATGAGTTCAACAATATATTTCAAACAGAAAAAGATTGTTTGAAATATATAGCAAGTTTGAAGGAAAACAAATGTATGAGGTGTTCTTGAACAAATTTGAATACTTCTGATTTAAGAAGAATAAGATGTTTGAAATGTCATCAAACATTTAGTATTCTTCATGACACCATTTTTTACAAGTCACAAACACCTTTGACATCTTGGTTTTATCTCATCTTTAGATGAATAAACACCAAACATGGAATTCCATCAACTGATGTTGCAAAAGAATTGGGAGTAACTTTGAAAACTGCTTGAAGAATGGGTCATAAAATCCGAAGTGCAATTGCAAAACAAGAACCTCAATTCATTGTTGAGGGCATAGTGCAAATGGATGAAATGTATCTTTCACATATGGGTTTTAAAAAACAAGGAAGATCCTTAAAAAATAAAACTTTGATTGTTGGGATTTATGAAAAAACAACCAATAATTTAATTGTGAAAGTGTTGAAAAATGCAAATCAAAAAAATCTTTTGCAATTTGCAAGAAACCACATTTCTTCAAAGTGTGATGTACATACTGATTCTTGAAAAGGATATCGCCATTTTAAATCAGTTTTCACTAAGCATGAAACAGTTAACCATCAAGATGGTTATGTTTCAAAAACTGGTGTAAACATAAACCAGATTGAATCGGCATGAAAGCACATCAGACGAACATTTAAAACACATATCAAAGTTGAAAAACATCATGTTCATTTATACGCAAAAGAATCGGCATATAAATTCAACAATATACCTAGTTTTGAAACTGTAATGTTATGTTTGATTTAAAAATGTGGGGAGAAGTCCGTAGATAGGCTTTTCTCAGCATTTATGTGATAAAATTTAAAAATAGTACATAAAGGGAGAAAAGCCTAAATAAAATACTAGGAAACTATATATTAATTAAAAAAGAATACTAACATTAATATTAGTATTCTTTTTTAATTAATAATTTTTCTTCATCTATAACTTATTTCTTTTATTTTTTTGCAAAAATAATAGTAATAATAAAAATATCTAATTTACTTAATCTGAATAATAAACACCATTACTACTTCCAATATACATTTTTTTAGTTGCACCATTGAATATTAATTTTTTAATACTAATATTAACTTTAAATTGAAGTTTATCAAAGGTTGATAATCCATAACTTTTTCAAAGATTACTAGTATTATCACCAACATATATACAGTTATCATTATTAATGACAATAGATGTTAAACAATTTGATAATGGATGTAATTGAAATCTAAAAAAAGAATTCTTATTATTATCTTTTTTTCAAACTTGCCCTGACATCTCAGTAGCATAAACATTACCTAAATTATCAAATTTTAAATCAGTAATTTTACTACCGGTAGTAAGAAGTTCCTTAAATTTTTGATCACCACCAATAGTTTTATAAATTTGACCATCAGTAGTAGCAGCGTAAATACATTTATCATTATTATTATCTTTAATTATTGCAGAAATTTTTCCTTTAGTTCCAGGAATAGTTTGCAATCATTCTTGTCCAAATGATTGATAATATGATTTAACATCATTATCTGTACCCATATAAAGATATTCTTCACCATCATTAGAAGTATAGACTATCATTGATAATAAGTTAAAATCAAATTTTTCAAGTAGTTTAAAATTATTACTATCATTATTTTTTATATAAATTTTTGTTTCATTTTTTGTTTCTTTTATAGCTACATAAACATTACCATTATTAGAAGTTGCTATTGCTTGAATAATACCTTCACTTTTAAATATTGGTTTAATATCTTTATTATTTTCACTAATATAATAGACTTGGTGCAAAACCTTTAATTTTAACAATTTAACGATTATTATTAATATTAAAGGTGATAGTTATTATGTTGAAAAAATATAAAGATGATCAAGAATTTTATAGTTTAGTCGGCATAAAGCCACAAACATTTTATAAAATGCTTGAAATTTTAAAAATTGCTGAGTCTAAACAAAAATATTATGGTGGTAGAACAAATAAAATTGTAATTGAAGAGCGTTTATTAATGACTTTAGAATATTGAAAAGACTATAGTAGTTATAGAGTTATTGCAAAAAGATATAATATTAGTCATACTAGTTGCATTCGTAATATTTTTTGAATTGAAAATATTTTAATAAAAAGCGGAATTTTTAATTTACCTGGAAAAAAAGATTTAACAAAAAATAAAGGTACTAATAATAATTTGTTAGCTATTGATGCTACTGAAACTCCAATTGAAAGAATTAAAAAAAACTAAAATTACTTTTTTCAGGTAAAAAGAAACATCATTCTCTCAAATCCCAAATAATTATTGATATTTCCAATGGAAAAATTATTTCAACTGCTTTTTGTTTTGGAAGCATTCATGATTTTAAATTGCTTCTAAAATCTAAAACTTTTATTCATCCAGAAAAACAAGTTTTTGTTGATTCAGGTTATCAATGTATACAAAATATTCATAAAAATACATTTTTGCCATTTAAAAAAAGTAAATACAATCCATTAACACCAATTCAAAAACAATACAATAAAACTTTAAGTAAAATTAGAATTAAAATTGAACACGTATTTGCTAAACTAAAACGTTTTAAAATTTTAAGTTTAAAATATCGCAATAAAATACGAAGATTTGCATTAAGATTTAATTTAATAGCAGGAATATATAATTTTGAATTACCTTAGTTTTGCACCCAGTCTAATAAATAATACCTTCATCATTAGCAGCATAAACATTGCCTTTTTGATCACTAGTTATTGATTGAATTACACCACTAGTTCCTTCTAATTTTGAAAATGTTTCATGGTTATTAACCAAACAATTTTTAATTAATTTGTTATTAGAAACATGAGTATTAATTGAAAGCATAGTCCCTGAACTAGCAAAAAAAAGTTATAGTAAACATTGTTAATAATTTTTTAAAATGCATAAGTTTTTTTCCTCTTTTACTTTTTTATTATTTTTTAAAATGTATAAGTTTTTTTTCCTCTTTTACTTTTTTATTATTTTTTTTAAATATTTATGTTTTTTATTTTATAAATTAATATCTACAAAAGATATATCTTTGGTAGATATTAATTTAAGTTTATAATTGAAAAAAATAATATACAACATTCTTTTAAGTACTCTATTTTTATTAGAAAGTATTAATAAAAAGGACACCTAAAAATATAATGTTTAGTTCTCATCAGTAGTATTTTTATTTTTTAATGATGAAGAATTATTAACAACTAATTTATTTTTTTTATTTCCGACTTCATTTTTTGCATCTTTATGATCATGTCATCAATTAAGTAACAACGATAATGGTACTAAAATAATAATAAATATTAATAAACAACCAATACTTCATAAAATAGTCATTGGATTAGGATTAATAAGAATTTCTCTTAATCCTTTTATTGCATAACTAAATGGTAAAAAATTATACATTACTTGAAAAAACTTGGGTTCTAATTCAACAGGAAAAGTACCACTTGATGAAGAAAGTTGTAGTATTAAAAGAATAACAATTAAAAATCTACCCAAATCATGATTACGAAACATGTGAGCAATTGATTGAACAACCAAATCAAAAATAATTGCTATTAATCACATGTATAAAAACATTTGTCAAAATCGTTGTCATAAATCAATATTATTAAATAATAGTAATAATGAAGTTACTAAAATTGTTGACTGAATTAAACCAAAAATAATCATTCATGCTGATTTAGCTAAATAGTTTGATCAAAATTTAGTTTTCGGAATATCTTTATTTCTAATAAAAGTAAAAGTTAATAATAAAGTACCTACTCACATTCCAATACACATGAAATATGGACCCAAACCAAATCCATAAGGAGATTTATCTTGACCTTCAATATTAATATTAAAATTAATAAAGTTAATAGGCGCCAATAAAGTATGATTCATTCAATAATCATGTTCTAAAACTTTAATATGTTTAATCTCTTCGTTTCTTGTTACACTATCAATATTATCATTAAATTGTTCGGCATGAGGACCTAAACCAGGAACAACAATTGAAAGAATACCATAAATTTCTTTTAAAATTGGTTGTAAATGGTGATAACCTGAATCAGAAGCATCTTTATCTCAATAATCAAATACTTGATCACTAATAACAACAGGTAAAAACTTACTAAAAATATTATCTTTTAATGCATTTAAAGCAAAATCATTAATTTCACCTAAAATCGGACTAACTTTATATGAAGCTTGTAAACTAATTTTTGGTCTAATAGTAATTTGATTAATAAGATTCCAAATTCTTTCTGGAGTTTTAATATTATCAATAACTACTTTAAAAGCTTGTTTAAAAAAATCATTAAAATTCTTAGTAAAACAACTATCAAGAATAATTTCAGTTAAAAAAGTTTTGTCATTTTGATGTTGATAATAACTTTTTCAATCATCATAATAATAAACAGTAAATGTTTTTTTCTCATTGTTAATTTGTAAATCATTAATTTTAAATTCATAAGCACCACTACTATTAGGATTTTCATTATCCAAATTTAAATTATGTCGATTAATAACACGATTAATTCCTACTGCAGAACTATCGTTATTAACTAAAGCAATTGGTAAACGATTAATATTTCCCAATGGATTAAAAAAAGCTCATAAAGCAATAAAAGCATATAAAAACGGAATAAAACATAGTGCAATACTTTTAATAATTGTTCTTTTATTTTTATAAATGTGTTTAGTCCCCACTGCTTTAAAAACCATTTTAAATTCTTGAATAGCAATTTTAAATTTATTTAAAATTTTTAACACTTTGTTACTCCTTAATAGATTATCTTTAATAAATTTAGTTATAATAATATTATAAATACATTTGATAAAAAGGGAGAAAAAAATATTATGTTGCAATTAACAATTAAAGGTAAACCCGTTCATATTAAAAATGAAATAATCAAAGTTGGAGATACTTTATCATTTTCTGCAGTTAATAAAACAATGGATAATATGAATTTAGAACCATTCACTAATAAATTTAAGATTATTTCTAGTGTACCCAGCATTGATACTAAAACTTGTGCTTTACAAACTATACACTTTAATAAAGAGGCTACTAAATTAAAATATTTAGTTATCATTACTATTTCCAAAGATTTACCATTTGCTCAAAGTCGCTTTTGTGAAAAACTAAAAATGAATAATAATTTTCATATTTGAAGTGATTATCGTAATAATGAAAATAATTTTAGTAATACTACTAATTTATTAATTGATGAAATCCAATTATTAGCACGTACTATTATCATTGTTGATAAAAATAATAAAGTTATATATTTACAAATTGTTAAAGAAGTAACATTAGAACCAAATTATGATGAAGTTCTAAAATTTATTAAAACTTTAACATAAAAAAAGTTGAGGCTTTTATGTAATCTGTGTATCTTTGTTTTACAAGGTACTAGTTTAGATTAATTCTGTCTTCAAATTTTATCATAAAATGAGCAATTGCTGTATTTCAATTTTGAATAGGCATTGTTCATTTTTTTGTTATATTTTCAATTGCTAAGTAAAATATTTTGAAAACTGCCATATCGTTAGGAAAAACTTTTTTATTTCTAATAACTTTTCGTAATTGACTATTAACAGATTCAATAGCATTTGTAGTATAAATTACTCTTTTAATTTCTGGTAGATAACTAATAAAAACCATTAAATTATCTCAATTTTTATATCAATATTTAGTAATTTGAGGATATTGTTTTAATTTTCAAAAAAACTCTTGATGAAATAAAAAAAATCATCAACCTGGCCTAAAATTTGATTTTATTTAATTTCGGGATTTATTTTTTTTACAAACTGAAATATAATGCTTCAGATTTTGCATAAGGTGATATTTCATAATGTTGGTATTTAAATTTTCATAAATTGAGGTAATTTCGAATATTGGTAAATCCAATGCCGTGATAATGAGTAATAAATTCTTTTAAACTTGATTGTATTTTACTGATATTACTTAAATTTTTATAATTTAATTCTTTATTTTCTTTTGATTTAAATTTCTTGAGAGTACATTTTGTTTGTTTAGCTACTGTATCATATAGTATTTGCATATCACAAACTATAATTGATTTTTCTTCGATAAGCTTAGATGTTAAATTTTCTTGTACTCATTTTTTTGTTAATCTTTTAGTATTTGTTGTTTGAGCATAAATATTTTTATTTTCATCAATTGCCATTTCAATACAACAGTTTAAATCTTTAGCATTTTCTTCAATTCATTTTTTTCTTTTAATTTTCACAAAAAATCTTGATATTACTTTTAATTTAAAATTAAAAGTAATATTTTTATATCAGGGGTGATTTTTTGTGACTAATAATGAATTAATTGATGTTTTAAAAAACAAAAAAAATGAAGAATTTATAAAAATTATTAGACATTTTAAAAATAGAATTAAACAAATTGAGAAAAAAGAAAAATTAGATGCAATTGATAAAAAATTTAAAGAAAAAGGAATTCAATGTCCAAATTGTAAATCTTATTGATGTGTAAAAAATGGTTTTAAGAATAATAAGCAAAAATATTTATGCAAAGATTGTAAAAGTAGCTTTGATGCTTTAAGAAATCATTTTTTACATTGAAGTCATTTATCTCATGAACAATGAGATTGAATAATTTGATTGTCATTGTTAGGTCAATCCGCTTATACTATTTCTCAATTTGCTAAAATTTCAAAAACATCAGCATGATTTAATCGTCAAAAATTTATGAAATCATCACAATTAGCAAAAACACAAAAACCATTCACAAAATTAAAAGGTAGAATTGAAATTGATGAAACTTTTATCAAAGAAATTCATAAAGGAAATTTCAAAAATCCAGATGATCCAAGAAAAAAATGAATTGAAGAAAATGCTAAAGATTTAAACTGTTGTATTGAAATGGCAATTGATGAAAATAAAAATATTTATGCTCAAACAACAAATACTAAAAGATTAACAAAAAAATGAGTACAAGAAAATTTAACATCTAAGCTTATCGAAGAAAAATCAATTATAGTTTGTGATATGCAAATACTATATGATACAGTAGCTAAACAAACAAAATGTACTCTCAAGAAATTTAAATCAAAAGAAAATAAAGAATTAAATTATAAAAATTTAAGTAATATCAGTAAAATACAATCAAGTTTAAAAGAATTTATTACTCATTATCATGGCATTGGATTTACCAATATTCAAAATTACCTCAATTTATGAAAATTTAAATACCAACATTATAAAATATCACCTTATGCAAAATCTGAAGCATTATATTTCAGTTTGTAAAAAAAATAAATCCCAAAATTAAATAAAATCAAATTTTAGGCCAGGTTGATGATTTTTTTTATTTCATCAAGAGTTTTTTTGAAAATTAAAATTTTTTTCTTGGATCATCTGTATTTTTGAAATTTCCTTTATGAATTTCTTTGATAAAAGTTTCATCAATTTCAATTCTACCTTTTAATTTTGTGAATGGTTTTTGTGTTTTTGCTAATTGTGATGATTTCATAAATTTTTGACGATTAAATCATGCTGATGTTTTTGAAATTTTAGCAAATTGAGAAATAGTATAAGCAGATTGACCTAACAATGAAAATCAAATTATTCAATCTCATTGTTCATGAGATAAATGACTTCAATAGACTTGGTGCAAAACCTTTAATTTTAACAATTTAACGATTATTATTAATATTAAAGGTGATGGTTATTATGTTGAAAAAATATAAAGATGATCAAGAATTTTATAGTTTAGTCGGCATAAAGCCACAAACATTTTATAAAATGCTTGAAATTTTAAAAATTGCTGAGTCTAAACAAAAATATTATGGTGGTAGAAAAAATAAAATTGTAATTGAAGAGCGTTTATTAATGACTTTAGAATATTGAAAAGACTATAGTAGTTATAGAGTTATTGCAAAAAGATATAATATTAGTCATACTAGTTGCATTCGTAATATTTTTTGAATTGAAAATATTTTAATAAAAAGCGGAATTTTTAATTTACCCGGAAAAAAAGATTTAACAAAAAATAAAGGTACTAATAATAATTTGTTAGCTATTGATGCTACTGAAACTCCAATTGAAAGAATTAAAAAAAACTAAAATTAATTTTTTCAGGTAAAAAGAAACATCATTCTCTCAAATCCCAAATAATTATTGATATTTCCAATGGAAAAATTATTTCAACTGCTTTTTGTTTTGGAAGCATTCATGATTTTAAATTGCTTCTAAAATCTAAAACTTTTATTCATCCAGAAAAACAAGTTTTTGTTGATTCAGTTTATCAAGGTATACAAAATATTCATAAAAATACATTTTTGCCATTTAAAAAAAGTAAATACAATCAATTAACACCAATTCAAAAAGAATACAATAAAACTTTAAGTAAAATTAGAATTAAAATTGAACACGTATTTGCTAAACTAAAACGTTTTAAAATTTTAAGTTTAAAATATCGCAATAAAATACGAAGATTTGCATTAAGATTTAATTTAATAGCAGGAATATATAATTTTGAATTACCTTAGTTTTGCACCAAGTCTAATCTTTTTTTCCGGGTAAATTAAAAATTCCGCTTTTTATTAAAATATTTTCAATTCAAAAAATATTACGAATGCAACTAGTATGACTAATATTATATCTTTTTGCAATAACTCTATAACTACTATAGTCTTTTCAATATTCTAAAGTCATTAATAAACGCTCTTCAATTACAATTTTATTTTTTCTACCACCATAATATTTTTGTTTAGACTCAGCAATTTTTAAAATTTCAAGCATTTTATAAAATGTTTGTGGCTTTATGCCGACTAAACTATAAAATTCTTGATCATCTTTATATTTTTTCAACATAATAACTATCACCTTTAATATTAATAATAATTGTTAAATTGTTAAAATTAAAGGTTTTGCACCAAGTCTATTATAAAAGAATTATTAAAGGTTAAAGGAGATGAATAAATATGGTAGCAGCACCTAAAAAGAAATCAGAAGATTTAATTATTAAACAAATTCATATTAGATTAAATAAAAATGATTATTATGAATTAAAAAAGATGTGTTTAGAAGAAGATATTACAATTAATAGTTTTGTAAATAATTTAATTAAAAATGCAATTAAATAATCAAAAAAATAATTTAATTTTTAAAAAAGAAACACATCAATATTTTATTCAAAATAAAGAATTAATATCAGTAAGTAAAATACTTGATTATTATTTAGGTAATTCATATTGTAAATGTAATAAATGTAAATATTGTTTTAATATTCATAATGCAAGAATTCGTGGTAATGTAGTTCATAAAGTAGCAGAATTATATTTTAAAAATATCACTATTAAAAATATAAATAATCAAATTAAAAATATTATTAAAGATTTATTTCCAGAAAATTATTTAAATTATTGTTATACATTATTAGAATATTTACCTTCTAAATTTATTGAAAATGCACAATATATTATTGAAAAAGCATTTAATTATGATATTGTTGCAGGAACACCTGATTTAATATTTAAAAATGAAAAATTAAATTTATATACAATAATTGATTTTAAAACTTATAAAGTTTTTAGTAAAGAATTATTAGAAAAATCAAAATTACAAATAATAGCATATTATTGATTATTAAAAAATAATAATTATGAATTATCAAATATACATTTTATATGTTGAATTAAAGAAAATGAAATTGAATTAATAAAAGTAGAAATAACAAATGAATTATTAATTGAATGAGAAAAAGCAATTTGAACATGAAGGGAATTAAAATAAAATGACAAATGAATTATTAGTTAAAAATATTAATAATTGTAATGTAGAAAAATTTATTAGACAAAAAGGTATTATTAATAATTTAGAAATTCAAAAATTTAAAAGTAATGTATTAGCAATTTCAAATCAATATGGTTTAGATAAAGCATATCCAGAAACAATTATTAATAGTTGTTATCAAGCAGTATTATTGAATTTACCATTAGAAAAGAATTTTGGTTATTGTTATATTGTACCTTATTGAGATAGTAATACAAAAGTAAATAATGCTCAATTTCAAATGGGATATAAAGGTTATATTCAATTAGCATTACGTTCACAACAATATAAAGAAATTAATGTAAGTGATGTTAGATTAACAGAAATTAAAAAAGTAGATAGACTTAAGGGAATTGAATTTAATTGAATACAAGATGATTTAGAAAGATTAAAACAACCCATTATTGGTTATGTAGCATATTTTCAATTAGTAAATGGTTTTGAAAAAACTTTATATATGTCAAAAGAACAAATAGAAAAACATTTTTTAAAATATTCAAAAACTTATGCAAAAAATAAAGAATTTATTGTTAGTGATTTTGATAGTATGGCGTTAAAAACTGTATTAACTCAATTATTAAGAAAATGGGGAATTATGAGTACTGAAATGCAAATTGCATATGAAAGTGACCAAGCAATTATTACTGAAAATAAAAAAATATATATTGATAATCCAAACAATAATATAGAAATAGAAAATAATACTAATTTTCAAAAATTAAAAGAAAATATTAAGAAATTAGATAAAGTAGTGTTTAAAAATGAATAAAAGAAAACAATTTAAATATGATAATAAATTAGTTGAACATGGAATTAAAGTTGCAAAAAAAAGATAAACAATTAATGAAAATATTAAAAAGATTAAGTTTAAATTAAGGAGAAATAATAATGAATAAAGAAAAATTATTTAAATATCTTAATAGCAAATTAAAAAATGCTGAAGAACAATATAATGATGAATTTTATCAAGATTTGCAACAATATATAAAAGGTGAAATTGATTTTATTAAAATTTTATGAATTTCAATAAAAAATGGAGACTTTGATAATGACTAATTATTTACTTTCAATTGACCCAAGTATTAAAAATACTGGATTTACTTTATGAGAAAAAGAATATAAATATGATAAAAATTTAAATTATTGACCTACTAGACAATATGTATATTGTGAAATTCATAATGATGATAATGCTTCATTAAAAATTATTAAAGAATGTCAAAATTGCTATGAAAATGAAATAATTTGAAAACCAATATTTGTTAAAAGTTTTTGTTTTAATAAATATAGTGAATATGAATTTGATAAACATTTAGATGTAGATGGAGTATTAAATTTTTGTAGTTATCGTGATTTTGATTTAATTATTGAACGTGGTACTTTTCATTCAAAAAATGGAATTGGTTATGAAACACAAGAACATTTACGTGGTTTTATTGCAGGACAATTTAATAAATTATTAACAAAAAATATGTTAATAAGTCCAAGTGAATGAAAGAAATGATATAAAAATAGACCTTTTGGAGCATATTGAGATATTAAAAATGAAAAATGAACAAAAGAAACATCATTAGCAATGGCACAAATCATTATTTCAGAAAATGAATGAGATTTTAATATTACTAATCATGATGAAGCAGATAGTTTATTAATTGGTTGATATTATTTAAATAAGGAGAATAAATAATGATGATAATAAGATGACAATGTGATTATTATGAAAATAATATAAGATGTGAAGAATATAGTAAAATTCAACCACATAAAGATTTGAATAATAATAGAGTTTATTGTGAAAATCATTGAAAAATAATTAATAAAATAAATCAAGAAAGAAAAGAATTTGCTATAAATCAATATAAACAAAAAATAATTAAATTTTTAAGAAAAGAATTTATTAATTTTGAAAATGATTTAATAAATTTACCAGTAATTAAAATTAATTTACTAATGGATAAAATTGAAAATGGAGAATTTGATTAATGCAAAAACAAAAACAAGAAAAAGTATTACTTAAATGTATTGTTAAAGATTGTAATAGTAAAGTATTAGTTACTTTAAAAACTTTAAACGTAGAAGATGGTGTAGTTCAATTTTTTAATATGTGTTATTTTCATAAAAAACAATTTAAAAATAAAATAAAAGAAATAAAAAATGAATATAAAAATAAGGAGTAATTATGAATTGATATGAATATGCATTAATAATATGAATTATTATAAGTATAATGTGAACTATTAATTTATTTTTAATAATTAAAATAAAAGAAAAACATATTTTAAAAATGCAAAATATAGATTTTAAACATTTAAGAAAAATAATAGATATGCAAGAAAATCATTTTCATAATATGTTAGATATTCATAAAGAAATGTTTGAAATAATAAATGAAAGAATAAATAAAATAATAGAATATCTTAATAATGAAAATAAGGAGTAAATAATGACTAAACGTGAATTTTTAATTAAATTAAAAGTAGATAAAGATAAAAATATTAAATTAGATTTTGAAAATGATTTAATTTATGAAAATATAGCATTATCTAGTTCATTTAATGAAAATTTTATAAATGAAATAATTGAATTATTAAATGATTATAAAAATATTGAATGAAATAATAACTAAATTATCGGTAATGTTTAGTAATCTGTGTAACTTACAAAAATAAATATGTTTAATTAATTCTAGTAAATATAATTAAATGACTAGAAAGAGTGAGTTACAAATGGTTAAAAAACAAAACATTAATAATAATGATCCAATATCACAAGCAGTAGATTTATTACTAGAAAATACTGAAGATTTAACAACAGTTTTTAAAGAAGGAGGTTTATATAAAGAATTAACAAAAAGATTAGTGGAAAAAATGTTGAATTCTGAAATGCAAAATTATTTAGGATATGAAAAAAATCAACATAGTAATAGTGAAAATGCTCGTAATGGCATAACTTCAAAAAAATTAATAACTCAAGAAGGTAAAATTGAGATCGATGTACCACGAGATCGTAATAGTAATTTTACTCTTGTAATAGTGCCAAAAAGACAAAGAAGATTTGATGGTTTTGATCAACAAGTTCTTTCGCTATATGCAAAAGGTATGACATTATCAGATATTAGAACGCGATTGCGAGAGTTATATCATGGTTCAGATATTAGTGAAAGTGTTATTAGTCAAATTACTGATGATGTTATTGATGATGTCAAAGCATGGCAAAATCGGCCATTAGAAAGTATTTATCCGATTGTTTATTTTGATTGTATAGTAGTTAAAGTACGACAAGATAAACGGATTATTAACAAATCAGTTTATATAGCACTAGGAGTTGATTTAGAAGGTAAAAAAGATGTTTTAGGTTTATGAATTAGTGAAAATGAAGGTTCTAAATTTTGATTATCTAATTTTACAGAAATGAAAAATCGAGGCTTAAATGATATTATTATTGCTTGTAGTGATAATTTAACAGGCATGTCAGAAGCAATACAATCAGTTTATCCTAAAACCGAACATCAATTATGCATAGTTCATCAAATTAGAAATAGTTTAAAATATGTTTCATACAAACATCGAAAATCTCTAGTTACAGATTTAAAACCAATTTATAGTGCATGTAGTGAAGAACAAGCAATGCAAGCTTTAGAATCGTTTGAAAATAAATGAAATAAACAATATCCTCAAATTACTAAATCTTGATATCAAAATGGAGATAATTTAATGGTTTTTATTAGTTATCCACCAGAAATTAAAAGAGTAATTTATACTACAAATGCTATTGAATCTGTTAATAGTCAATTACGAAAAGTTATTAGAAATAAAAAAGTTTTTCCTAACGATATGGCGGTTTTCAAAATATTTTACTTAGCAATTGAAAATATAACAAAAAAATGAACAATGCCTATTCAAAATTGAAATACAGAAATTGCTCATTTTATGATAAAATTTGAAGACAGAATTAATCTAAACTAGTACCTTGTAAAACAAAGATACACAGATTACATAAAATCCTCAAATTATCTATATTAAATATAGAAAATATGATATAATATAAGTATGTAAAAAGTACCTACTTTAAAAGTAGTAGGATAAGGTCTATCGCTTTCCTATCTAATCCCTTTAATTAGGGATTTTTTACATAAAAAAAGTTACCTTATTGGTAACTTTTTAATTAGGTGCCAACCTAACAATTACATAATTTTGAGAACTTTTTTATTTCATATACTTACATAAGTAAGTTCATTTCATTATAACATTAATATTTATATTTTATCAAAGTTTTTTCATAACATATTCCACTACAATGATATAAGTAAAAAGAACTATCAACATCAATAATACTTATAGTAAATTCATTATTACAAACAATGCAATTTTTATTTTTAATCATTTTTTTCTTGTTTATCTAAATAATCATTTATCTTATTATATAATAGACTTGGTGCAAAACCTTTAATTTTAAAAATTTAACGATTATTATTAATATTAAAGGTGATAGTTATTATGTTGAAAAAATATAAAGATGATCAAGAATTTTATAGTTTAGTCGGCATAAAGCCACAAATATTTTATAAAATGCTTGAAATTTTAAAAATTGCTGAGTCTAAACAAAAATATTATGGTGGTAGAAAAAATAAAATTGTAATTGAAGAGCGTTTATTAATGACTTTAGAATATTGAAAAGACTATAGTAGTTATAGAGTTATTGCAAAAAGATATAATATTAGTCATACTAGTTGCATTCGTAATATTTTTTGAATTGAAAATATTTTAATAAAAAGCGGAATTTTTAATTTACCTGAAAAAAAAGATTTAACAAAAAAGAGGCTTTTATGTAATCTGTGTATCTTTGTTTTACAAGGTACTAGTTTAGATTAATTCTGTCTTCAAATTTTATCATAAAATGAGCAATTGCTGTATTTCAATTTTGAATAGGCATTGTTCATTTTTTTGTTATATTTTCAATTGCTAAGTAAAATATTTTGAAAACTGCCATATCGTTAGGAAAAACTTTTTTATTTCTAATAACTTTTCGTAATTGACTATTAACAGATTCAATAGCATTTGTAGTATAAATTACTCTTTTAATTTCTGGTGGATAACTAATAAAAACCATTAAATTATCTCAATTTTTATATCAAGATTTAGTAATTTGAGGATATTGTTTATTTCATTTATTTTCAAACGATTCTAAAGCTTGCATTGCTTGTTCTTCACTACATGCACTATAAATTGGTTTTAAATCTGTAACTAGAGATTTTCGATGTTTGTATGAAACATATTTTAAATTATTTCTAATTTGATGAACTATGCATAATTGATGTTCGGTTTTAGGATAAACTGATTGTATTGCTTCTGACATGCCTGTTAAATTATCACTACAAGCATTAAGAATATCATTTAAGCCTCGATTTTTCATTTCTGTAAAATTAGATAATCAAAATTTAGAACCTTCATTTTCACTAATTCATAAACCTAAAACATCTTTTTTACCTTCTAAATCAACTCCTAGCGCTATATAAACTGATTTGTTAATAATCCGTTTATCTTGTAGTACTTTAACTACTATACAATCAAAATAAACAATCGGATAAATACTTTCTAATGGCCGATTTTGCCATGCTTTAACATCATCAATAACATCATCAGTAATTTGACTAATAACACTTTCACTAATATCTTTTAATTTTCACAAAAAATCTTGATATTACTTTTAATTTTAAATTAAAAGTAATATTTTTATATCAGGGGTGATTTTTTGTGACTAATAATGAATTAATTGATGTTTTAAAAAACAAAAAAGATGAAGAATTTATAAAAATTATTAGACATTTTAAAAATAGAATTAAACAAATTGAGAAAAAAGAAAAATTAGATGCAATTGATAAAAAATTTAAAGAAAAAGGAATTCAATGTCCAAATTGTAAATCTTATTGATGTGTCAAAAATTGTTTTAAGAATAATAAGCAAAAATATTTATGCAAAGATTGTAAAAGTAGCTTTGATGCTTTAAGAAATCATTTTTTACATTGAAGTCATTTATCTCATGAACAATGAGATTGAATAATTTGATTGTCATTGTTAGGTCAATCTGCTTATACTATTTCTCAATTTGCTAAAATTTCAAAAACATCAGCATGATTTAATCGTCAAAAATTTATGAAATCATCACAATTAGCAAAAACACAAAAACCATTCACAAAATTAAAAGGTAGAATTGAAATTGATGAAACTTTTATCAAAGAAATTCATAAAGGAAATTTCAAAAATCCAGATGATCCAAGAAAAAAATGAATTGAAGAAAATGCTAAAGATTTAAACTGTTGTATTGAAATGGCAATTGATGAAAATAAAAATATTTATGATCAAACAACAAATACTAAAAGATTAACAAAAAAATGAGTACAAGAAAATTTAACATCTAAGCTTATCGAAGAAAAATCAATTATAGTTTGTGATATGCAAATACTATATGATACAGTAGCTAAACAAACAAAATGTACTCTCAAGAAATTTAAATCAAAAGAAAATAAAGAATTAAATTATAAAAATTTAAGTAATATCAGTAAAATACAATCAAGTTTAAAAGAATTTATTACTCATTATCATGGCATTGGATTTACCAATATTCAAAATTACCTCAATTTATGAAAATTTAAATACCAACATTATAAAATATCACCTTATGCAAAATCTGAAGCATTATATTTCAGTTTGTAAAAAAAATAAATCCCAAAATTAAATAAAATCAAATTTTAGGCCAGGTTGATGATTTTTTTTATTTCATCAAGAGTTTTTTTGAAAATTAAAAAATGCAACTAGTATGACTAATATTATATCTTTTTGCAATAACTCTATAACTACTATAGTCTTTTCAATATTCTAAAGTCATTAATAAACGCTCTTCAATTACAATTTTATTTTTTCTACCACCATAATATTTTTGTTTAGACTCAGCAATTTTTAAAATTTCAAGCATTTTATAAAATGTTTGTGGCTTTATGCCGACTAAACTATAAAATTCTTGATCATCTTTATATTTTTTCAACATAATAACTATCACCTTTAATATTAATAATAATCGTTAAATTGTTAAAATTAAAGGTTTTGCACCAAGTCTATTATAAAAGTTTTACTATTTATTATGAATATAATTTTGAAACAATTGAAAATAAACACAATGAACAAGGTATAAATTTTAATACAACAGAAAGTTTTAATCCAGCAAAAGAAGTAGAAACTACAAGTATAACTATTAATTTAAAAGATTTAATATTTTCAAATCCACAAGATAAAAATGTTAAAGATTGAAAATTAGTTCCTAATGTTCAACCTTACTCTGCTTTTGGATATGCTTATAATTCAACAATATTATCTGATTATAATCTTGCTGGTTATACATTTACATTAACTGAAAGTTATTATGGAATAAAAGAAGAATTAACAACAGATAGTGCATGTGGCATTAATATATTAGATATTAGTAAAAATAATAATTTAATATGAAAATTTAATATATACATAAATCTTGGGAAAATAGAAGCAATTTATGGAGATGCGGTTGGTGAAAAAGTTGGATATGGTAAAAGATACATTTCTAATTCAACTTTAAAAGTTACAAAATTAATATTTAACAATAGATAATTTAATATTCTTTGTTATAATTTTACTATTAATTTACAAAGGAGTTAAAAATGGATTTACCTAGTACAATTGCTTTACTAATTGCTATAATATTACCAATAATAACTGCATTTATTTATTTTGGATTAAAATTATGTTTAAAAAATAATTATTATGGTGTTTTATTACTTTTTATTGCATTAAATGTTTTTGGATTAATTTTTGGTTGTTGTATTATTTCTAATTTAAGATATAAAGAAAAAAAACATTAGACTTGGTGCAAAACTAAGGTAATTCAAAATTATATATTCCTGCTATTAAATTAAATCTTAATGCAAATCTTCGTATTTTATTGCGATATTTTAAACTTAAAATTTTAAAACGTTTTAGTTTAGCAAATACGTGTTCAATTTTAATTCTAATTTTACTTAAAGTTTTATTGTATTCTTTTTGAATTGGTGTTAATTGATTGTATTTACTTTTTTTAAATGGCAAAAATGTATTTTTATGAATATTTTGTATACCTTGATAACCTGAATCAACAAAAACTTGTTTTTCTGGATGAATAAAAGTTTTAGATTTTAGAAGCAATTTAAAATCATGAATGCTTCCAAAACAAAAAGCAGTTGAAATAATTTTTCCATTGGAAATATCAATAATTATTTGGGATTTGAGAGAATGATGTTTCTTTTTACCTGAAAAAAGTAATTTTAGTTTTTTTTAATTCTTTCAATTGGAGTTTCAGTAGCATCAATAGCTAACAAATTATTATTAGTACCTTTATTTTTTGTTAAATCTTTTTTTCCAGGTAAATTAAAAATTCCGCTTTTTATTAAAATATTTTCAATTCAAAAAATATTACGAATGCAACTAGCATGACTAATATTATATCTTTTTGCAATAACTCTATAACTACTATAGTCTTTTCAATATTCTAAAGTCATTAATAAACGCTCTTCAATTACAATTTTATTTTTTCTACCACCATAATATTTTTGTTTAGACTCAGCAATTTTTAAAATTTCAAGCATTTTATAAAATGTTTGTGGCTTTATGCCGACTAAACTATAAAATTCTTGATCATCTTTATATTTTTTCAACATAATAACTATCACCTTTAATATTAATAATAATCGTTAAATTGTTAAAATTAAAGGTTTTGCACCAAGTCTATTTTAGAAGCAATTTAAAATCATGAATGCTTCCAAAACAAAAAGCAGTTGAAATAATTTTTCCATTGGAAATATCAATAATTATTTGGGATTTGAGAGAATGATGTTTCTTTTTACCTGAAAAAAGTAATTTTAGTTTTTTTTAATTCTTTCAATTGGAGTTTCAGTAGCATCAATAGCTAACAAATTATTATTAGTACCTTTATTTTTTGTTAAATCTTTTTTTCCAGGTAAATTAAAAATTCCGCTTTTTATTAAAATATTTTCAATTCAAAAAATATTACGAATGCAACTAGTATGACTAATATTAGATCTTTTTGCAATAACTCTATAACTACTATAGTCTTTTCAATATTCTAAAGTCATTAATAAACGCTCTTCAATTACAATTTTATTTTTTCTACCACCATAATATTTTTGTTTAGACTCAGCAATTTTTAAAATTTCAAGCATTTTATAAAATGTTTGTGGCTTTATGCCGACTAAACTATAAAATTCTTGATCATCTTTATATTTTTTCAACATAATAACTATCACCTTTAATATTAATAATAATCGTTAAATTGTTAAAATTAAAGGTTTTGCACCAAGTCTAATGTCTAATAATTTTTATAAATTCTTCATCTTTTTTGTTTTTTTAAAACATCAATTAATTCATTATTAGTCACAAAAAATCATCCCTGATATAAAAATATTACTTTTAATTTTAAATTAAAAGTAATATCAAGATTTTTTGTGAAAATTAAAACTATAATTTGGATAATCTGTTAAAAATGAGGTTGTTTTATCTGGTGTTTCACCAAAAGTTAATTGAATATCAGTTGGTGTAACTTCACCATTAGCTTTACGATAACCACTATCTGCCATTTTTAATGTTTCTATATCATTATATCCAGTAACACTTTTTGAAACTGTAGCACCATTACGATAAAAAATTATTTTTAATGATTGAATATTTGGATCACTAGCAGTATCTACTTTATAATTAAATTCTTTAATAATTTCAGCCATAACATTATAATCTAAAACTGTACCATTGGGAGCAGCACCGTTTGGTTCATTATTAATAAATCAACCATCAAAGCCATTATAATTAGCAATATTAATTAAAATATCAACTATTTTATAACTACCATCACTATTTTTACTCAGAAAATCTTTTAACATTTCTTTTGTTAAACCGTGATATCCATCAAGAAAAAGATTACCAAATATTGGTGTTCCATTAATGTGTGCACTATCAATAACATCAGCTGGTGGTGGAACAATTGGCCCTTCAAATCAAGAACCTGATCAATTAATAAAATAATTAGTATATTGTCAATTTAATGGTGTATTTTCAAATGGATTTTTTTGTCCCCACTATTGTATTATCAAAAGTACGATGTTTTCGTGTTGAAAATCCTAGTTGATTATAATTAATATTTTCATCTTGGTTACTTGAGTTGTATGTTGCTACAAATTGACGTTTCTGTAAAGGTACTGTTGCTCGATTATACTTTGCATCATAGTCTTTTTGTGGATTCCAATCTAAAATTGAATTCATTCTTAAATATTTTCGAGCTGAAGAAGTTATTCCAAAATCAGAAGCATAATTACCATTAGGCATAAAACCTTTATTTAAAGGAATGCCAGTCACTGCTTGTTTTTTAATGTTTTGTGTTCATTGAAAACCAGTATTAAATTTTGAATAATTTAAATAATGACCAGTATTGCTTGGTTTAACATTTCCCAAATCATTAATATTACCAATATTATTAATAATATTTTGCGAGTTAGTATTATCAAAATTAATACCATCTCCATAATCTGAATTTGTTCAGTCAAAATTTGGTAAACCATTTAAATAATCACTACCATCTAAACTACCAATATTACAAGCAACTACTAAACTAGCAGGAGCAGAAATTAAACTAAAAACACCAAAAAGTAATAATATTTTTTTCATCAATTTTTATCCTTTCATTCCTCAATTAAAAAATCTTTTCGATAAATAGGAAAACAACATAGTAAATATCAAGATTCCAATTAATGTTTGCCAAATACTAGTAAAAACAACAAATGATATTTCATTATAATTTTGAATAATTTGACTTATTCCTAGTGAATCTAAAAATTGATATGAAGTAATCAACATATTAAACCAAATAAAATACGGACTTCTCCCCACATGTACTTGTGGAGGAAACAATGAAATTGAATGAGTTCAACAATATATTTCAAACAGAAAAAGATTGTTTGAAATATATAGCAAGTTTGAAGGAAAACAAATGTATGAGGTGTTCTTGAACAAATTTGAATACTTCTGATTTAAGAAGAATAAGATGTTTGAAATGTCATCAAACATTTAGTATTCTTCATGACACCATTTTTTACAAGTCACAAACACCTTTGACATCTTGGTTTTATCTCATCTTTAGATGAATAAACACCAAACATGGAATTCCATCAACTGATGTTGCAAAAGAATTGGGAGTAACTTTGAAAACTGCTTGAAGAATGGGTCATAAAATCCGAAGTGCAATTGCAAAACAAGAACCTCAATTCATTGTTGAGGGCATAGTGCAAATGGATGAAATGTATCTTTCACATATGGGTTTTAAAAAACAAGGAAGATCCTTAAAAAATAAAACTTTGATTGTTGGGATTTATGAAAAAACAACCAATAATTTAATTGTGAAAGTGTTGAAAAATGCAAATCAAAAAAATCTTTTGCAATTTGCAAGAAACCACATTTCTTCAAAGTGTGATGTACATACTGATTCTTGAAAAGGATATCGCCATTTTAAATCAGTTTTCACTAAGCATGAAACAGTTAACCATCAAGATGGCTATGTTTCAAAAACTGGTGTAAACATAAACCAGATTGAATCGGCATGAAAGCACATCAGACGAACATTTAAAACACATATCAAAGTTGAAAAACATCATGTTCATTTATATGCAAAAGAATCAGCATATAAATTCAATAACATACCTAGTTTTGAAACTGTAATTTTGTGTTTGATTTAAAAATGTGGGGAGAAGTCCGTAGATAGGCTTTTCTCAGCATTTATGTGATAAAATTTAAAAATAGTACATAAAGGGAGAAAAGCCATAAAATATTTAGTTGGACATAAATAATCAATAACAATAAATATTAAATTATTGTTAGTTACTGTTGGTTGAATTAAAACATCCGAAAAAATAATGAAAAATATGGTAAAAATAGCAAGCATTACAAATGATAAATTAAACTTAGGAAAAAATGTTGTAATAAATATGTTAGCAACTGTTAAAAAAATGTTAATAATATCATAGCAAATATATAGCAAATTCAAATAAATCATCTAATATTAGAAAGTAAATTTAGATGAAAATTAAATATTGAAATTAAAGAATAAATATTATAACAAATAATATTAATACTTACTGATAATGATACCATTATTAAATTTGATAAAAAAATTGTTAAAATAATATAATATTCATTAATACCAATTATTTTTATTCTTTCTTTAATGGTAAAATTAAAAAGGACACTTATATAAAAATTAAATTGTGTTAGTTCTATAATTAAGAAAAGAAAGGAATTAGCGCAATGTATAAGTATCTGAGTATTGAATCAATAATAGTAATAAAAGAATATAAAAATTATGGATTTTCGATTCGTAAAATAGCAAAAATTGTTGATTATAGTAAATCAACTGTACATAGAGTTTGTAGATTATTAAATAAAAACTTATTGCCATTAGAAATATTGAATCAATTTCAAACAAATAAACAAAATGCAGGCAGAAAATTAATAATTTTAACTTTAACAGAAATTAATAGTATTAATAATTTGTTAATTACTAAAAAGTATGCTCTTGATATAATTGCTAACTTTTTAAAGGAAAATAAAATAAAAAGTATTTCAACAAAAACTTTATATAACATGTTTAAAACAAATCGAATGGGTTTTGATGAAAATAACTTATTGAGAAAAGGCAAAAATAAATCTCACAAACAAAAAGAAACTAGGGGCAAAATTAATAATTGTAAGTCTATTCATGAAAGAAATTTAATCATTCCTAATATTAAAAATATACAAGAATTTGGTCATTTAGAAGGTGATACTATCATTGGCAAAGATCATAAAAGTTCTATTATTACTTTGGCTGATATATGATCAAAAACCACAATTCCTTTAGTAACTAAAAATCATAAATCAGAAAATATTACGAAAAGTATAATAAAATTTATTTCAAAGTTACAAAAAGGAACAGTTAAAACCATTACTTTTGATCGTGGTAAAGAATTTAGTAAATGAAGATTAATCGAAAAAATTTTTTAATTTTCACAAAAAATCTTGATATTACTTTTAATTTAAAATTAAAAGTAATATTTTTATATCGGGGGTGATTTTTTGTGACTAATAATGAATTAATTGATGTTTTAAAAAACAAAAAAGATGAAGAATTTATAAAAATTATTAGACATTTTAAAAATAGAATTAAACAAATTGAGAAAAAAGAAAAATTAGATGCAATTGATAAAAAATTTAAAGAAAAAGGAATTCAATGTCCAAATTGTAAATCTTATTGATGTGTAAAAAATGGTTTTAAGAACAATAAGCAAAAATATTTATGCAAAGATTGTAAAAGTAGCTTTGATGCTTTAAGAAATCATTTTTTACATTGAAGTCATTTATCTCATGAACAATGAGATTGAATAATTTGATTGTCATTGTTAGGTCAATCTGCTTATACTATTTCTCAATTTGCTAAAATTTCAAAAACATCAGCATGATTTAATCGTCAAAAATTTATGAAATCATCACAATTAGCAAAAACACAAAAACCATTCACAAAATTAAAAGGTAGAATTGAAATTGATGAAACTTTTATCAAAGAAATTCATAAAGGAAATTTCAAAAATCCAGATGATCCAAGAAAAAAATGAATTGAAGAAAATTCTAAAGATTTAAACTGTTGTATTGAAATGGCAATTGATGAAAATAAAAATATTTATGCTCAAACAACAAATACTAAAAGATTAACAAAAAAATGAGTACAAGAAAATTTAACATCTAAGCTTATCGAAGAAAAATCAATTATAGTTTGTGATATGCAAATACTATATGATACAGTAGCTAAACAAACAAAATGTACTCTCAAGAAATTTAAATCAAAAGAAAATAAAGAATTAAATTATAAAAATTTAAGTAATATCAGTAAAATACAATCAAGTTTAAAAGAATTTATTACTCATTATCATGGCATTGGATTTACCAATATTCAAAATTACCTCAATTTATGAAAATTTAAATACCAACATTATAAAATATCACCTTATGCAAAATCTGAAGCATTATATTTCAGTTTGTAAAAAAAATAAATCCCAAAATTAAATAAAATCAAATTTTAGGCCGGGTTGATGATTTTTTTTATTTCATCAAGAGTTTTTTTGAAAATTAAAAAAAAATTTGTAATGTCAAAATTTATTTTGCAGATCCTGGTAAACCTTGCCAAAGGGGTTTAAATGAAAATAATAATGGTATTTTAAGAAGATATTTACCAAAATCTACAGATCTATCTTCATATAAACAAAAAGATTTAAATTTTATAGCATTTCAAATTAATTCTACACCCAGAAAATCGCTCTCTTATAAAAGACCAATAGATTTAATACAATTATTTTAAAAAACTGTCCCATTTATATTTACAACTCAGATTTTTAAAAAGTTTTTCTTTCGCCATTCAATCCTAAATATTCCTAAATAAAAAGATGAAATAAAAACTGATATTGATAAAAAATTTAACAAAATGGGGGGTAAAATTTGATAATAACTATAATTATTTCATAATCACGATGATAATGCAGAAATTAAAAAACCTAATAAAAATACAAAAATATAAGTTCTAGGATTTCCAAAAATTACTTTTGAAATTAAAGAAAAAAGTCTTGAAAATTTAGAAACAGTACTTTGTTTAAATAATTCTTTAGTTACCATTAACTTCATTTTGATAATACTCCACCATCATTTTACGTAAACTACCATATTTTTTTATAATTGCATCAATACTTTGGTCTTGATAAATTTCACCATTTTTTAAAATTACTACCCGATCACAAAGTAATTCAACTTCTTCTGGTGTGTGTGAAACAATTAATAAATTAATTTTTTTAATTTCTTTTCATGACTTAATAAAATTAACAAGTTTAATTTGCATTTTTAAATCTAAACCTGTAACTAACTCATCTAAAATTAAAATTTCAGGATCATTTAAAATTGATAAAAAACAATTAAATCTTTTGTCTTTGACCACCCGAAAGTAAAGAAATTTCTTTTTTCAAAATATCATTTAACTCAAAAACATCAATTCATCCTTTGCCTTCTTCACTTTTAATATATTTTTTATTTTTATAAAATTTAATTAAATCAATAATTCGTGTACCAACTGGTCAATAACCTTCTTGAAATTGAACACCAATTTTCCGACTAACCTTTTTACCAACATCATCAAGAAATAATACTTTACCTGATGTTGGTTTTAAAACTTGTGAAATAATTTCAACCAAAGTAGTTTTACCAGAACCATTAGCACCTAAAATAGCAAGTGATTGTGAAGCAGGTATCTCTAAATTAATATTTTTTAAAACCTGATTTTTACCATAATTTTTACTTATATTTTCTAGAATAATCATTTTTATTTTCCTTGTAAATTATTATTTAAAATTTCTTCATATAATTGATTAAACATTTTTTTTATATCAGAATCCAAAATTAATAGTGGCTTTACTGTTTTGTCACTGGGTGGTTTATTTCACATATATTCACCTTTATTATTTCGTTCCACATATTTATCAAAAGTGTAAAAATCAATATCAATTGATTTTTCAATTGTTCTACCTAAATCTTGAATTCAAATTTTTACTCATTGAAAATAAAAACCAGCTTCAAAATACTTCATAACTCATAAGTTTAAATATTCATTTGCATTAATATAACTACTACTTGGATCATTAATTTTATTAATAGTAAACTCAATAAAATATGTTTGCAATGTTAAGGCCATGTATATTTGCATTGATTGTGCATGAATAATTTTATTATTAATATAATCATTAATATCTGCTGTTGGTATACCAATTTCATCATAGCCAGGTTTACCAGCATTTTTACTTGCTGAATCACGGTATTTATCAAATTCAGCAAGATAAAAATTATTAAAACAATTAACAATATTATCATTAGTTTTACCTACTTTATCAATAGCATCTTGATATAAAAATTGTCAAACATTTAATTGATTTCTATCTTTTTTTGGTCAACCACGTGTTGGATAAAGAATATCATTTATACTATTTGTTTGATCAAAACTATTATTTACTAAAAATGTAATAAAATTGCTAATTGGTGTTATAAAAATAAACATTATAAATAAAATCCATAAATATTTCTTCATATTTCCTCTTTAATATTAGTTATAAAAGTAAGGATATCATAAATAAGAATTTTATTCATTATTTTATGATACTTTTTATGATTTCTTCAGCAAGAAAATTTTCACCAAAAATTTCGTTAATATTAGCATTTTCAATGATATTAGTAATAGTTGCTGCATTATATTTTTGTTTTTCTAGTTTTTTTTCTAAACTAGTAGTACCTGCTGACCCTAGGAAATCACCATATATTTTAATATTTTCAATAATTCCTGCCTTAACATTCATTCAAACGTGAATAGTTCCTTTACTAGGAAAAAGTGTTTTATGTTTTAAATCAAAATCTGGAGATTTACCATAAACTCAATCTCAAGTTCGATATTTAGTATTTGCTAATGATTCAATATCAGCAATCATTTTTTCAGAAAATTCCATAATCTTTGTATTTTTTGTACTTTTTAATTGTTCAATAATTAAATTTTGAAATTCTTCAATTGTTATTGGTGGATTTAATAATGGTAAAATATTTGTTACTCGTGCTTGTACTGATTTAATACCTTTTGATTTTAATTTATCCAAATCAGGTTTTAATACTTTTGGTAACATTTGCATATCAACATTAAAAAGAATAGTACCATGATGTAAAATTCGATTTTTATATGTATATTGGGCATTACCCGATATTTTTTTATCATCAACTAAAATATCATTTTTACCACTAAATTGAGCATTTAAACCTATATTTTGTAAAACATTAACTATTGGTTTTGTAAAAAGACCATAATTACGAGCATTATCTTTATTTTTATCAAGAATAAAAGTAAAATTTAAATTTCCTAAATCTTGATAAACAGCTCCACCACCAGATAATCTTCGTACAACATTAACTTTTTTTGTTCTCACATATTCATTATTAATTTCTTCAATTGTATTTTGGTTTCTACCAATAACAATAGTATTATTATTTTGTCATAATAATAAGATTTCATCATTTATATAAGGATTAGTAATCAAATATTCTTCGGCTGCTAAATTAAAATATGGGTCTTTGCTATTATTAATATAATAAATCATTATTAATTTAATCTCCTTTATCTTCGGTTTTAAAATTTGTTCATTTATTAACAAATTTTAAAGTAGTTTTGCAATATGTATCATAATCGGTAGTGACGGCTCTTATATGTTTAGCAGATGGCATAATTAATAATTCACTTATTGTTTCTTTTTCATAATTTATTTTCTCTTCATACATTTTTTGTGCCATTGTTGCTGGTACAGTTTCATCATCATTACCATGAATAAATAATACAGGAATTGAAGAACAATATTTTAATTTATTAATAGGATCAATACTATTAATATTAAATTTATCTTTTAACCTAAAGAAAAATTTAACACCATAATAAAATCAAAATCAATGAAGGTTAAAGTATTGTTTACCCATAATTTTAATAATATGACTAAAAATATCAAATCCACAATCAGAAATTGCACATTTAACACCAAATTTACCAGTATCAAATCGAGATATTGTTTCCAAAACAGTACTGGCACCCATACTATTACCAATTAAAGTAATATTAGGAGGTTGTTTAAAATCTGTTTCTGCTAAATAATTATTAAGACTTAAAATAACAGCATATAAATCATCTGCTTCTTTATTACCAAAAGTAATTGCATCATGGATATTATTACTACCATGACCTCTTGTATCATAATTAACAATACTATATCCCTGTTCATAAAAATGTTTAATTAAATATAAAATGCTATAGCGATTTTGTTGTCAACCATGAGTTGCAATTATTCATTTATGATTTTTATTAGATTGATGATTATTAATGAAAAAAGCTGATAACAAGCGATTATCATAAGTAGTTATCGTCATATCTTGTGCTTCCATCATATCCCAATTACTATCATCAATCATTAGTTGTATAGAATTTTGTAATTCCATATCTCGATTATAAAAACTCAAAGTATTGAGATCAATTTTAGCAAAATTTGGATTAGTACTTCGTCCAATTCGTTGAAAATTTTCCATAACATTTCGCATCATCAAACCAATAAAAAAATTAGTAATTAAAAAAGGAATAATCCATAACGGAAAAGTAAATATCAAAATAATTTTTAATCATCAAGCAATTTTATATTTACTTTCTTTAACTGGTAAAGTCATTCTTGCTCTAAGTTTTAAATATTTTTCATTACTAACCATTATATTTTTTTCCTCTCAAAATTAATTTGATAAGGCAATCTATTTTTTCTTACCTTTTAAATATGGATCTGGATATGTAACATCTTCTTTTGTTAAAATTCCTGTTGCTAAAAGTGCTGCCGCAGTAACAAAGTTATAAGGCTTATTAAAGTGTGGTAAGAAATACATATCAATTAATGAAATTTCATCAATAGTAACCTTTTTCAATATTGCTAATGAAAACATTGCAATTGTTTCTGTATGATCATGAGTTGAACCAATTTCAGCTCCAACAATACGACGAGAACTCTTTTCTCATATAATTTTAATTTTTACTTCATGATTTTCACTCATAAAAGGTGGAAACACTGTATCTTGATAAAAATATGCTTCTACATTATTAGATCCTAAAATTGCTTTTGCATAAACTTCTGATAAACCAGTAGCACACAGTTTTCAACCAAAAACAGCAATTGCATTTGTTCCTTGAACACCAGGAAAGGCGATTCTTGTTTTAGGATCTGTTTTTGCAACATTTAATCCAGCAATTAAACCACTACGTACAGCATTAGTTGCTAAGGCAATATTAACATTTTTATTTCAAGCATTTGAACGAATATTAATACAATCACCAATTGCATAAACATTAGGATCTGAAGTTTGAAAATATTCATTAACTTCAATTGCACCACGAGGATCTAAGTTAAGTTGAACTTTACCATTCTCATCTTTCAAGATAGCAGTATTTGGTAAGAAACCAACAGCCATAATTACTAAATCAGCTTTATATGTTCCTTTATTAGTTTTTACTTCACTCACTTTATCATCTTTAATAATAAATTCTTGTAAAGTTTCTCCTAATTGTAATTTTACTCCTACTTTTTTCATATCTGTTTCAACATCATTTGTAAATTCTTCATCATAATAACGAGGCATAATACGATTTTCAAAATCAATTAAAGTAACTTCTTTTTTATCTTGATAAAAAGCTTCTACTAATTCAATACCAATATAACCTGCACCAATTACTACTACTTTTTTTACTTCTGGTTTACTCAAATCAGAAATAATTTCTTGAGCATGTTGATATAGTTTTGATAAATGAATGCCATTTGTTAATTTAACACCATTTAAAGTATCTTTAACAACTACGCCATCTTTATGAGCAATTAAACCAGGAATTTCTTTACCACCTGGATTTAAGATTGGTCATGAACCAATTCCTAATACTAACTTATCATAACTTTCAGTAAATACTTCATTAGTATCTAAATTTTTAATAGTAACAATTTTGGCTTTACTATCATATTTAATCATTTCATGTTTTTCTTTAATTTTAACACCTAATGCTCTTAACTTTTCAATTGTGGCATAAAATAATCCTTTTGGATCAGTAAATTCTTTACCAACTCAAAGCGCAATTCCACATCCTAAAAATGAAATATTATCATTACGATCATATGCTACTACTTCACTATTTGGATTAGACCTCATAATTGCCTTTAGTGCTGTTGTTCCGGCATGATTAACACCTATAACAACTATCTTTTGTTTTCTTTCCATGCTAAAATCCTCTCTTACTTATTACTTTTTTTTCAATTTCTTTTATTGTGTAATCACAAATACAAATATATATTATTTTATCACTTTTTATTTAATAGTTACAACTCTTTCTTTCGGTAGACAATATACCATTCATTTTAAAAACCTAAAATTGCAATTGGTCAATTTACATCATGATAATGATCTTTATTACTTTCTTCTTTTCAATCACGACAAGTAACCCTACTACGACTTGATGATGACTTCTTAGTTAATTTATTAATTTCATTTATCATATTTTTATCAACATTTTTATATTGATTTTCCTCACTAATTTTATGATTATTTTTTTCTTTAATGTATTTAAATTTCATACTTTTTTCTCCTTGAATCTTTAAAGTATTTATTTTTAATTAAAATTTGATAATTATTAAGTATTTTCACTTAATTTAAACATTATATATCAAAATAAAAAACCTTAATATATTTTTTTTATTTTTTAAATATTTTTTAATAAATTATATATATCTTGACAAATCATTAATTCTTCATTTGTTCTAATTTTAAAAATAGGAACTTCTGATTGTTTATCACTAATTTCTAAGTAATCATTATACTTATCATTATTTTTATTAGTTACTAATTTTAAAGTAAACACTTTAATTTCCTCAATAACTAATTGACGAATAATTGCAGAATTTTCACCAATACCTGCAGTAAATACTAATGCATCAATATTATTATCTAAATCATTACCATATTGAACAATATAATTAGCAATTCTTTGCACAAACATTTTTATTGCTAATTGTGATTTTAAATGATACTTATGGTTTTTATCATTACTACTCGCAAGAACATCACGTAAATCAGAAGAATGTCCACTAATTCCTAATAAACCCGAACTTTTATTTAAATCATTAGTAACGGTTTCAATAGTTGCTTCTGCTTTAACATTACACATATAACCATGAATAGAAGGGTCAATGATACCACTTCTAGAACCCATAATTAAACCATCTAACGGTGTTAATCCCATGCTAGTATTAAAACTTTTACCATTTTTAATAGCACAAATACTAGCACCATTACCTAAATGACAAATAATAGCATTAATCTTATCTTTTGGTTTATTTAAAATATTAGTTAATTTATCTAAAATATAACGATAACTAGTACCATGAAATCCATATCTTCTTACCTCATATGTTTTATATCAATCATATGGAACTGAGTAAAGATATTTTTCTTCAGGAATAGTACTATGAAATGAAGTATCAAATACTGCCACATGTTTAGCATGTGGAACTAATTTTTGAAAAGATGATAATCCTTTTAAAGCTGGTGGATTATGTAATGGTGCTAAAGGAATACATGCTTTGATACCAGCAATGACTTTCTCATCAATAACAATTGAGTTATTAAATTTTTGACCACCGTGAACCATACGATGACCAATTCGTTTAATATCATCAAAATTATTAATGACCTTATACTCAATTAATGCATCAATTACTGTTTGCGCTCCTATAACATGATCAGCAATATCTTTTGTTACTTCATGTTTAATAAAGTTATCACCATTAGCAATTTCAATAATAAAATTACTATTTTTAATAGCTATCCTTTCAACTAAGCCTTTACAAAGAATAGTAAAATGAGGTTGTTTATCATTATTAATAGCATTAAAAAGTTGAAATTTAATAGAACTACTTCCGGCATTAATAACTAAAATTTTATTTTGTTCTGACATATTTGTTTTATCTCCTTATTAATTTTTAATTAATTTTTGAATAGCAGTGATCAATGCTGTGTAATAAATGTCATCAATAGTAGCACCACGAGAAAGATCATTAACTGGCTGATTTAAACCCAAAACAATAGGACCAATAGCTTTATAATCACCTAATCTTTGGGCAATTTTATAACCAATATTAGCAGCATCTAAAGTTGGGAAAATAAATGCATTACAATGATTTTTAATTGTTAATTCTGGTAATTTTTTATTTCGCACTTCTTGATCTCAAGCAGCATCAAATTGAATTGGTCCTGCTATTTGCACGTTTTTTAATTTTAATTGTTGAACAAAGTTAGTAGCATTACGTACTTTATCAACACTTTCACCACTACCACTAGTATTAGTAGAATAAGATAACATTGCTAATTTAATTGGATTAAATTCTAAAAGTTCACCAAAGTGAATTGTAGATTTTGCAATATCTGCTAATTGTTCAGCTGTTGGATTTAAATTAATTGAACCATCACTAAATAAAAATATTTCTTCATTTTTATTCATAATAAATGTACTTGAAACAGTTTTAGTACCTGCTTTTGGTCCAATAATTTGCAAAGCTGGACGTAAAATATCAGCAGTAGTAAAAGTAATACCACCAACAAAACCATTAACCTCTTTATTATTTAATAACATCATTCCATAGTAATTACGACTTAATACCAATTTATTAGCTGCTGCTAAAGTTAAACCCTTTGCTTTTCTTAATTCATATAATTGATTAGTAAAATTTGTTACTTGATTTTCTTCAATAGATAATGTTTTAATATTAGAATTTTTAATATTACTAGGAATTTCTTTATCATTATTAAATAATAAAACTGGTGTAATAAAATTTTTAACAGGTGAATTATCATTAATAATTTTTAAAGCTACTGCCTGTACTTTTTCATTATCTCCTTCTGGAAATAAAATTCTGATTGGTGTTTTGCTTTTTTGTAAAATAGATAAAATAAAATCTAATAGTTTCATATTATCTTCTCTCCTTTAATTTGTTAATTTTGATTGCTAATAATAGTTGCAATTGCTTTATTTTGTACTGCTTTAATGATATTGTTTTCAACCTTAATATCAAATACCATAATTTTCAAGTTAGCTTCCATGCACATCGTTGAAGCAGTTAAATCCATTACTTTTAATTGTTTATTAGTAATATCTTGATATGATAAATGTGAATAACGAATAGCATTTTTGTTAATGTTTGGATCTTTATCATAAACACCATCAACGCCATTTTTTGCCATTAATAATATATCCGCATTAATTTCAGTAGCACGAAGTGCTGCTGCAGTATCCGTTGTAAAGTATGGTGAACCAGTACCACCAGCAAAAATACAAACATAGCCTTTTTCAAAACTACTAATAGCTTTTTTGTAATAAAAAGGTTCAGCAACTTGATTAATCTCTAATGATGTTTGCACAATAACTTTTACGTTAAGCGCTTTTAACTTTGATTCAATTACCAAAGCATTCATAATAGTCGCTAACATTCCCATATAATCAGCATTAATTCTTTTTAAACCAATCTTTTCTCCTTGTTTAGCACCACGTCAAATATTACCACCGCCAATTACTAAACCAACTTCTACTTTTGCCTTAACTAGGGTTTGAATTTGTTGACAAACATTATCAATACTTTCATTATTATATAATTCATTACTACCATCACCTAAAGCTTCACCACTAATTTTTAATAATATTCGTTTATATTTAAATTGTTCCATTTTTGATCATCCTCCTTAAATTTAATATTATAAAAAGCCACAGATTGCTTTGTGGCTTTTTATTTATTTACTGTTATCGCTAGATAATGAATCATTATTTGCGCTTTCAGCAACAGTTTCTAATTCAAAGTTAGCAATAACTTTTTGTGCTAAATGATCTTTAACAAAAAGTTGTGCTTGTGGAGTAATAATTGTTAAACGTTTTTTAATTTTTTTAATACCCTGTTCATAAACAATTTTTAAAACATTTTTCTTTTGTTCCAATGCAACAATTTTACTAGTATTAACGCTTTGTCCAAAGAAATAAATATTATGTTCATCAACTGCGATACCAAAATCAAAACTAAAAATATATGCTAATCCTAACATGATAACCAAAAATATATATTCTACTATTAATAAAGTTAAAAAAGCAGGATCAGATTTAATATATTCTGGTTCAAATGTTCAAACTTGCATTCCAATTGGAACAATCGAGATAACTAAACCAATTACACCAACTATTAATGTTGCTACTAATAATTTTAAATTCAAAAATTTAATAGTTGTTTTTGGTTTATTAAAACTATATCATCCTCAACCAAGAATAACTAATAATAATATAAACATTACTAATGCAATATAATATATAATTTGAAAATTCACTTTATTTACCTCCTAAATGTTTATTTGGCAGAACTATCAATTTTTTCACCTAATTGATAACGTATCATAGCTATAATTGTAGCATGATTTTTAGTTAAATACTCTTTAACCTTAATTGTATTATCTTTAATATAAAGTTGATCAACAATAGTTAATTCAGATAATACTTTTTCAAAACGACCTCTTATAATATTTTCAAGAATATTATCAGGACGTTTTTTTGCTTTCAATTTTTCTTCTTCTTTTGTTTTTTCACTAATAATTGATAATTCTTTATCACGAACTGTTGCAGGTATGTGATCAATATCAATGTATTTAGCATCTGCTGATACTAATTGCATAGCAACATTATTCGGAATATCACTTTCCTTATCAACACCTTTGATAATAACTAAACCACTATATTTACCACCACCATGGACATATGAACCAAAAACTTCATCACTATTTTTACTTAAATATTGAAAACGATTTAAAACAATATTTTCACCTAATTTAGCGATAGTAAATCTTATCTCATCATTTAAACTTTCACTACTTCCATCAGCTTTTAACATTAAAGCTTCTTCAATAGTTTTAGGTTGATGTTTTAAAATTGTTTCTAAAATTTTAGTAAATAAATCATTAAAATCTTCTAAATCAGCAACTTGTTCAGTTTGACAATTTAATTCACCAATAATTGCATTATTACCACTAATAACAACTTTAGTAACCCCTTCAGTAGCTTTATTAATACTTTTTTTCTCTGCTTTTGCTAAACCTTTAATTTTTAATAGGGAAAGTGCTGCTTCAAAAATATTATTTTTTTCCATCAAAGCTTCTTTACAATCAGTAATTGGTAAATCGGTTGTATCTCTTAATTTTTTCAATAATTTAACATCTACTTTAACTTCTGACATATAAACTATTCTCCTTTATTCTTTATTTTTTTCAATTACATTTTCAGTTTTATTTTCATCAAGACTAATAGTTTCTTCTACTACTATTTCTTTTTTATCAATAACTGGTTTTACACTTTGTCCTTCATTAATAGCTTCAGCAATTTTCTTTGTAATTAAAGTAATTGATTTTGTAGCATCATCATTACCAGGAATAATATAATCAATATTATCTGGATTTGAATTACTATCACAAATCGCAATAATTTTGATACCAAGTTTAACTGCTTCTTCGACAGCAATTTTATTAGTAATAGTATCAGTAACAAAAATAGCTTCTGGTAATTTATACATATTTCTAATACCACCAAGGTTACGTTCTAAACGTGCTTTTTCTTTAATTACCAACATTTGCTCTTTTTTTGTTAAAAGTTTAATTTCTCCACTTTTTTCTTTATTTTCAATATCAATTAACTTTTTAATACTTGATTTAATAGTTTTAAAATTAGTTAAATTACCACCTAATCAACGTTCTGTTACATAAGGTGAATTACAACTAATTGCAAGTTCTTGCACAGCTTCTTTGGCTTGTTTTTTTGTACCTACAAATAAAACTTTACCACCATTTTCACTAGTTTCTTTAACAAAGTGACAAGCTTCATCTAATTTACGCATTGATTTTTGTAAATCAATAATATGAATACCATTTCTTTGACTAAAAATATATTTACGCATCTTTGGATCTCATCTTTTAGTTTGGTGACCAAACTGAACTCCTGCTTCAAGGAGTTGTTCACGTGTTACAACTGACATATTGTCTCCTTCTAATTTGTTTTTCTTCCATTTATTTCTAACATTGGCCACTTTTTAATTAAAAAGCACTAGGCAATGAATTCACAAATGTGTTGCTTATTTTCATTGAATTAAGCCTGTATATTGTAGCATATTTTTTATATTTTAAACAAATTATTTTTAAACATAAAAATAGAATTGTATTTTAATAAACTATATTAGACTTGGTGCAAAACTAAGGTAATTCAAAATTATATATTCCTGCTATTAAATTAAATCTTAATGCAAATCTTCGTATTTTATTGCGATATTTTAAACTTAAAATTTTAAAACGTTTTAGTTTAGCAAATACGTGTTCAATTTTAATTCTAATTTTACTTAAAGTTTTATTGTATTCTTTTTGAATTGGTGTTAATTGATTGTATTTACTTTTTTTAAATGGCAAAAATGTATTTTTATGAATATTTTGTATACCTTGATAACTCTGGATGAATAAAATTTTTAGATTTTAGAAGCAATTTAAAATCATGAATGCTTCCAAAACAAAAAGCAGTTGAAATAATTTTTCCGTTGGAAATATCAATAATTATTTGGGATTTGAGAGAATGATGTTTCGTTTTACCTGAAAAAAGTAATTTTAGTTTTTTTTAATTCTTTCAATTGGAGTTTCAGTAGCATCAATAGCTAACAAATTATTATTAGTACCTTTATTTTTTGTTAAATCTTTTTTTCCGGGTAAATTAAAAATTCCGCTTTTTGTTAAAATATTTTCAATTCAAAAAATATTACGAATGCAACTAGTATGACTAATATTATATCTTTTTGCAATAACTCTATAACTACTATAGTCTTTTCAATATTCTAAAGTCATTAATAAACGCTCTTCAATTACAATTTTATTTTTTCTACCACCATAATATTTTTGTTTAGACTCAGCAATTTTTAAAATTTCAAGCATTTTATAAAATGTTTTTGGCTTTATGCCGACTAAACTATAAAATTCTTGATCATCTTTATATTTTTTCAACATAATAACTATCACCTTTAATATTAATAATAATCGTTAAATTGTTAAAATTAAAGGTTTTGCACCAAGTCTAATGAAATAATATTTTTAAAATCAATTTTAAATATATAAAGAGGTTGTAATTACAACCTCTTTATATATTTTTTTACATTTTTTGTGATTTACTACTAAAACTTTGACTTTTACTTGTTGAAGCTTCACTGTTTACTTTTGTTTTATCTTTTTCAAATCCAAGAGCATTAGCAACTCTTTCTCGTCTTTCACGTTCGTTTTTTTCTCCTAATGCTTTGTTTATTCTTTCAGCGTCTTTTGCACGTTTATCTTTATTTGCTTGACTTCATTTTTCCATATTGTAAAATTACTCTCTTCAATATTTTTGAATATTTTTTTCTATCCTTAAAATATCCAAGAAGAATTATATATTTTTAAAACAAAAAATGTGTAATAAATAATGAATAATCACTATTTTTTAAAATAGTGATTAAGACTTTAATATTTAATTAAATTTATTACTTATTGCTTATGTTAATAAGCATTTTACTTTATTTCAGTTATGATTTGAACTTGTTGAAGGCAGTTGCTCTTGCTGATTTATTGTATTTCGTATAGATGAATCAAAATTATGATTATTTTTTGATTTAATAATTGAATTTTCTAAAATACTATTTGAGTTATGATTTATTGTTTCATTACTTATTATTTCGTCTAGTTTTTTATCTTTTCTATTATCTAATTCTTGTTTTAAAATATCATATTGAGTTTTTAATTTTGTTTCTAACTTATTACTAGTTAAATTTTCGATATTTTTTTCAACATTTTTTTTAATTTCTAGTTCTTCTTTAGTTTTACCAAGATTTCTTTTGTTTACAAATGGTATTTTACGAATTAATGAATAAAATTTTTGTTTAATTCATACTTCAACTTTTTTTGTTTTTTCTGTTGCAATAGTTCATATTCCTTTATTAACAATTCAAGCAATACCAATACCTACTATTGATACTAAAGTTTTTTCTCATAATATTGTTGATATAATAGGGACTAATGCTGGTACAGCAACAGGTATTGCTAAAAGTGTAATACTTAATAATGAAAGAGAAATAAATATTATTAATTCTGATTTTGATATTTTTCAGTTTGATATTTTTTCTTGTTCACTTAAAAATTTTTTAATTGATACAGGTTCAATTTTAATATTTTTTTCTGGATTTGAATTTGGTTCAATTAAGAGAAGATCATCTTTATATTTATTGATATTTTCATATTTTTTCAATTGTTTCATGACTTCAATATTACCGTTTGTAAGTTCTTGAAAATCAATCACTTCTTCGGTAATAGAATTATTAATATGTACAAGAGTAGTTACAAAAATTATTTCATCTTTAATTGGTAAAATTTCTTCGTAAATTTTTTCAATTCCCGTTTTTTTTCTTTGTTTTTCATCATAAATTGTTACAGAATTATATGTATATTTTGTTAAATTAATATCACTTTCTTTTGTTTTTTTAAATTCTTCAATTTGTTTTTTAAGTTTCTGAATGTCTTTTGCTTGTTCTTGAATTGTTGTTTGTAATTTTGATATTTCTTTTGTATTTAAAATTGAAGTCGGTAATAAATTTTTCAATTTTGATAATATATCGTTATTTGTTTTTGGTTCTTTTTCGTTATCTGTTAAATTAGTAGCAACTATTTCTAAATTTTCATCAATATTTTCGGATAGGTCATCATTAAGTTGTTTATCATTAGCAGTAATTTTTTCAATTATTTTAAATGTTGATCCACCATGTCTACTTTTTTCTATAACTTCAATGTTTGTTTGTTTTTTAATATCTTCTATGGATTTATTTTCTGATAGAAAATTATATGTTTGAGATTTTGTTTTGTCTGTCATTTTAATGTCTCCTTTTAAACATTAAAACCCATTTACTTTTAAAAATAAAGTAATGGGTTAAAACTTATATATTGGATAACAGTTATATGTTATCAAATTTTGTGTATTAGACTTGGTGCAAAACCTTTAATTTTAACAATTTAACGATTATTATTAATATTAAAGGTGATAGTTATTATGTTGAAAAAATATAAAGATGATCAAGAATTTTATAGTTTAGTCGGCATAAAGCCACAAACATTTTATAAAATGCTTGAAATTTTAAAAATTGCTGAGTCTAAACAAAAATATTATGGTGGTAGAAAAAATAAAATTGTAATTGAAGAGCGTTTATTAATGACTTTAGAATATTGAAAAGACTATAGTAGTTATAGAGTTATTGCAAAAAGATATAATATTAGTCATACTAGTTGCATTCGTAATATTTTTTGAATTGAAAATATTTTAATAAAAAGCGGAATTTTTAATCGGATTTCTCCCCACATGTACGCGTGGGAGGAACAAATGAAATTTAATGAGTTCAACAACGTTTTTCAAACCGAACAACAATGTCTTGAATATATAGCAATGTTGAAAGAAACCAAATGCATACGGTGCTATAGTTCTACTTTGAATACTTCTGATTTAAAAAGAGTAAGATGCTTGAAATGTAATCAAACATTCAGTATCCTCTCTGGAACCATTTTTTCAAGGTCACAAATTCCTTTGACATCTTGGTTTTATCTCATTTTTCGATGAATAAATACCAAACATGGAATTCCATCAACAGATGTTGCAAAAGAATTGGGAGTGACCTTGAAAACAGCTTGGAGAATGGGTCATGAAATCAGAAAGCGTATCGCCAAACAAGAACATGAATTCATTGTGGGAGGCATAGTACAGATTGATGAAATGTATCTTTCACATATAGGTGCCAAGAAACAAGGAAGATCCTTGATGAATAAAACACTGATTGTTGGTATTTATGAAAAAACAACGAACAACCTAATTGTGAAAGTGATGAAAAATGCAAACAGAAAAAATCTTTTGCAGTTTGCACAAAAACACATTTCTTCACAATGCCAAGTATATACTGATTCTTGAAGAGGATATCGCGATTTCAAATTGTTTTTTCCTAAACATGAAACAGTGAACCATCAAAATAGTTATGTTTCAAAGAATGGTGTAAATACAAATCAAATTGAATCAGTATGAAAACATATTCGGCGAACTTTCAGAACACATATCAGAGTTTCAAAACAGCATGTGCATTTATATGCCAAAGAATCTGCATATAAATTCAACAAAAACCCCAGTTTTGAAACAACATTGTTGTGTTTGATTTAATAAAAATGTGGGGAGAAATCCGTATGTAGGCTTTTCTAAACATTTATGTGATAAAATTTTAATTGTACATAAAGGGAGAAAAGCCTTTTTAATTTACCTGGAAAAAAAGATTTAACAAAAAATAAAGGTACTAATAATAATTTGTTAGCTATTGATGCTACTGAAACTCCAATTGAAAGAATTAAAAAAAACTAAAATTACTTTTTTCAGGTAAAAAGAAACATCATTCTCTCAAATCCCAAATAATTATTGATATTTCCAATGGAAAAATTATTTCAACTGCTTTTTGTTTTGGAAGCATTCATGATTTTAAATTGCTTCTAAAATCTAAAACTTTTATTCATCCAGAAAAACAAGTTTTTGTTGATTCAGGTTATCAAGGTATACAAAATATTCATAAAAATACATTTTTGCCATTTAAAAAAAGTAAATACAATCAATTAACACCAATTCAAAAAGAATGCAATAAAACTTTAAGTAAAATTAGAATTAAAATTGAACACGTATTTGCTAAACTAAAACGTTTTAAAATTTTAAGTTTAAAATATCGCAATAAAATACGAAGATTTGCATTAAGATTTAATTTAATAGCAGGAATATATAATTTTGAATTACCTTAGTTTTGCACCAAGTCTATTATATTTATTATTGTAAAAATTGTATTAAAAATTAATCAAATTTTTTAAAAAGGTGGTGAATATTATGTTAGGTAGATTTTTTAGAAAAGATAAAAGTAATATTAGTGATAATCAAAATGAAAAAGTAAAATTTTTAACTAATAAAAATAAAAGTACTCATGCTTCAATTTTAAATTATTTTGGTTTTAATGATTTTAATCATGAAACTTATTTCACTGATTTTGTAGCAGAAAATAATGCTAATTTATATAATAGACTTGGTGCAAAACCTTTAATTTTAACAATTTAACGATTATTATTAATATTAAAGGTGATAGTTATTATGTTGAAAAAATATAAAGATGATCAAGAATTTTATAGTTTAGTCGGCATAAAGCCACAAACATTTTATAAAATGCTTGAAATTTTAAAAATTGCTGAGTCTAAACAAAAATATTATGGTGGTAGAAAAAATAAAATTGTAATTGAAGAGCGTTTATTAATGACTTTAGAATATTGAAAAGACTATAGTAGTTATAGAGTTATTGCAAAAAGATATAATATTAGTCATACTAGTTGCATTCGTAATATTTTTTGAATTGAAAATATTTTAATAAAAAGCGGAATTTTTAATTTACCTGGAAAAAAATATTTAACAAAAAATAAAGGTACTAATAATAATTTGTTAGCTATTGATGCTACTGAAACTCCAATTGAAAGAATTAAAAAAAACTAAAATTACTTTTTTCAGGTAAAAAGAAACATCATTCTCTCAAATCCCAAATAATTATTGATATTTCCAATTGAAAAATTATTTCAACTGCTTTTTGTTTTGGAAGCATTCATGATTTTAAATTGCTTCTAAAATCTAAAACTTTTATTCATCCAGAAAAACAAGTTTTTGTTGATTCAGGTTATCAAGGTATACAAAATATTCATAAAAATACATTTTTGCCATTTAAAAAAAGTAAATACAATCAATTAACACCAATTCAAAAAGAATACAATAAAACTTTAAGTAAAATTAGAATTAAAATTGAACACGTATTTTCTAAACTAAAACGTTTTAAAATTTTAAGTTTAAAATATCGCAATAAAATACGAAGATTTGCATTAAGATTTAATTTAATAGCAGGAATATATAATTTTGAATTACCTTAGTTTTGCACCAAGTCTAATGCTCCATTAGACATTAATAATGAAACTATTAAACAATATTTAATTAAACAAGAGTTTTATAGAAAAAATTGAAATTCTATTTTTAAATTAAGTAAATTAGGAATTAGTGGTTATTTAATTTTTATTGCTAATGATGACTTATATTTTCAAGTAGTAGATATACAACAAAGAGTTTATGATATTACTGGTAAATTAATTCAATGTACTATTTTTTATGATAGTTATCAACAAAATGCACAAACGGTAAGATTATTTGAAATTTATACATTAAATAATGAACAAGTAACTATTAATCGTGCAATTTATAGTATTAATGATAATAAAAAACAATTTACATTATCTTTTAAAGAATAGACTTGGTGCAAAACTAAGGTAATTCAAAATTATATATTCCTGCTATTAAATTAAATCTTAATGCAAATCTTCGTATTTTATTGCGATATTTTAAACTTAAAATTTTAAAACGTTTTAGTTTAGCAAATACGTGTTCAATTTTAATTCTAATTTTACTTAAAGTTTTATTGTATTCTTTTTGAATTGGTGTTAATTGATTGTATTTACTTTTTTTAAATGGCAAAAATGTATTTTTATGAATATTTTGTATACCTTGATAACCTGAATCAACAAAAACTTGTTTTTCTGGATGAATAAAAGTTTTAGATTTTAGAAGCAATTTAAAATCATGAATGCTTCCAAAACAAAAAGCAGTTGAAATAATTTTTCCATTGGAAATATCAATAATTATTTGGGATTTGAGAGAATGATGTTTCTTTTTACCTGAAAAAAGTAATTTTAGTTTTTTTTAATTCTTTCAATTGGAGTTTCAGTAGCATCAATAGCTAACAAATTATTATTAGTACCTTTATTTTTTGTTAAATCTTTTTTTCCAGGTAAATTAAAAATTCCGCTTTTTATTAAAATATTTTCAATTCAAAAAATATTACGAATGCAACTAGTATGACTAATATTATATCTTTTTGCAATAACTCTATAACTACTATAGTCTTTTCAATATTCTAAAGTCATTAATAAACGCTCTTCAATTACAATTTTATTTTTTCTACCACCATAATATTTTTGTTTAGACTCAGCAATTTTTAAAATTTCAAGCATTTTATAAAATGTTTGTGGCTTTATGCCGACTAAACTATAAAATTCTTGATCATCTTTATATTTTTTCAACATAATAACTATCACCTTTAATATTAATAATAATCGTTAAATTGTTAAAATTAAAGGTTTTGCACCAAGTCTATTTTATTTTCCTTGATGATTTTATTTTCTTTTTTCTTAATTTCAGAAAAAATATTATTATAAAACCAATTAAAAAAATAATACTCATGATAATAATTAAAATAACTATTAACTTCATATGTTACTCCCACATTTTATTTTTAATTAATCAGTATTAATTTAACATTTTATTTTATAAAATAAAATACTTTTTATTAAAAATAATAACGTTTAGCAGAACCTATCTTTCTTTCAACTAAGCTAAATAAGATAAAGATAAAAATAAATCTTAAAATTTCAATACCAAGTAAAATAAATAATATAATTACTGAATGATTATTAAAATTAAGAATATTATTATCATATTCATCAGGTCTTGGTAGGTTAGGACTAAAATAAAGTACTATTAAAGTTAAAGCAAAAGATAAAGTAGCAATAATCGCATTTAAGGGTACTATTACTAGACCAGCACTTACTTTTTTGATAGTATCTACTTTTAAATTTTTACTTTTATTACACAATTTAAAAAGATAGTAGTAAATACAATAAAAAGAAACAATAAATAAAATATTAGCAATATTATCAAAGAAAATTTGAATTGGCGGATGATCACTATCTGCTAATAAATGTAATCAAGGTTCAATAATACCAATTGCTAATGTATAATATAAACCAATAATTGGTAAAGCAAAAGCAATAATTAATGAATCAAAAATTCTTAATGGTAAAATTACTCCCATAAACTGAATAGGTATTTCAATTAATGAAGAAGCAACAGCTAATCCCAATAAAATTCCTGTCAAAGTAATATTAAAAATTTGTTGTTTTGAATTAATCTTTATTTTTTTCTTTGTTTTTATATCTACTTTTTCTTTTTCTTGGTCAACACTTTTAACTATCATTATAACTTCTCCTTTTTAAAATAGGTATTTAATTAATTAAATACTTATTTATAAAAATTATAAATTACTTTTAATTAAAAAACAAGACATTTATTAAATTTTTATAAAAACTATTAATACTACTCTAATTTAGAAAATTAATTAACAATAAAAATATCATAATAATAATTTGATAGATAATTTTTATTAAAATAAAAATAACAAAAACTAAAAAAATAAATTATAATATTAATCATTAATTTAAATAATGTTAAATCCTTATATAGATATTTTTCTTTTAATTTTCAAAAAAACTCTTGATGAAATAAAAAAAATCATCAACCCGGCCTAAAATTTGATTTTATTTAATTTTGGGATTTATTTTTTTTACAAACTGAAATATAATGCTTCAGATTTTGCATAAGGTGATATTTTATAATGTTGGTATTTAAATTTTCATAAATTGAGGTAATTTTGAATATTGGTAAATCCAATGCCATGATAATGAGTAATAAATTCTCTTAAACTTGATTGTATTTTACTGATATTACTTAAATTTTTATAATTTAATTCTTTATTTTCTTTTGATTTAAATTTCTTGAGAGTACATTTTGTTTGTTTAGCTACTGTATCATATAGTATTTGCATATCACAAACTATAATTTATTTTTCTTCGATAAGCTTAGATGTTAAATTTTCTTGTACTCATTTTTTTGTTAATCTTTTAGTATTTGTTGTTTGAGCATCAATATTTTTATTTTCATCAATTGCCATTTCAATACAACAGTTTAAATCTTTAGCATTTTCTTCAATTCATTTTTTTCTTGGATCATCTGGATTTTTGAAATTTCCTTTATGAATTTCTTTGATAAAAGTTTCATCAATTTCAATTCTACCTTTTAATTTTGTGAATGGTTTTTGTGTTTTTGCTAATTGTGATGATTTCATAAATTTTTGACGATTAAATCATGCTGATGTTTTTGAAATTTTAGCAAATTGAGAAATAGTATAAGCAGATTGACCTAACAATGACAATCAAATTATTCAATCTCATTGTTCATGAGATAAATGACTTCAATGTAAAAAATGATTTCTTAAAGCATCAAAGCTACTTTTACAATCTTTGCATAAATATTTTTGCTTATTATTCTTAAAACCATTTTTTACACATCAATAAGATTTACAATTTGGACATTGAATTCCTTTTTCTTTAAATTTTTTATCAATTGCATCTAATTTTTCTTTTTTCTCAATTTGTTTAATTCTATTTTTAAAATGTCTAATAATTTTTATAAATTCTTCATCTTTTTTGTTTTTTAAAACATCAATTAATTCATTATTAGTCACAAAAAATCACCCCTGATATAAAAATATTACTTTTAATTTAAAATTAAAAGTAATATCAAGATTTTTTGTGAAAATTAAAATATTTTTCTGTATTATGATTTTTATTAAAATAAAAATAACAAAAACTAAAAAAATAAATTATAATATTAATCATTAATTTAAATAATGTTAAATCCTTATATAGATATTTTTCTGTATTAGGATTTTTATTAAATAAAATTGCTAAAAGAAAAGGAAGATTAAAAGATGGCAAAAAAATATACACCGGAAATAAAAGAAAAAGTATTAAAATATTTACAAGATGGTAAAAGTTATGGTTAAATCAAAAAAGAAACTGGCATTTCAAAAACAACAATTTGAATTTGAAAGCAAAAAGCAAGAAAGAATGAACTTAAAGCAAAACATTCAGTCAACTCAGCTCCAAGAGATATATTAGAAGCAACCATCAATATTGCAGAAATAAATTGTGATAATAATGAAAATCAAAATTATAAAGAAGAATTTTTAAATCAACAGCAAGCAATAAATTTATTATCAGTAAATATTAACAAACAAATAGAAAACAACTATTTTGATAATTCAGAAGAAGATAGTGATTCAGAACGATTAGTAATTGATGAAGATTATAAATAAGAAGTAAATATTTGAAGACCTTGAGAAGAGTCAGAAATAAAACAAAATAGTGAAGAATCTTTAGTAATAGAATTAAAAAAAGATCAATTAAAATATATTATTTAAATATTAAAATGTTGTACTAAAATTTGTACTGGCCTAACTAATAATAAATATAAAAGCAAAACTGAAGTAAATTTAATTAAATTAAATGGTACAAATACAATTCAAATCTTATCTTTAAGATCACCAGCACCATACATGTCTAAAATAAAAGCTCAATTATAAAAAGCACTAATTAATGATACTAAAATACAAGTAATAACAACTGTTGGTATTTCAATAATCATTAATCGTTTTCAAGAATTATTAGATTGCGTTTTTCAAAATGGTAATTGCTTAAATAATAATTTAAAACTACTATATAATAACAATAAAGTAATGGTACTTAACATATAAGCAAATTCACCAATTGGTTCAGCATTACCAGAAGGAAAATGAGGTAAGATTAAACTTAGTCAAGGAACAATAATGGCAATTAACAAACTATAAGGAAGTTTAATAATTAACAATGCAATTAAATTAATAGTATTACCAAAATCAATTTTTAAAAAAGGTAAAAAAATAGGTGGTGTTTCTAATAAGGTCATTAATGTCGTAACTGCCAATAAACTACTAATTAATGCTATCCTATGAGTAGTTAATTTTAAATAATTATTAATATTACTTTTAAATTGTTGTCACTTTTTCTCATATTTTAAACTCATCTTTTACTCCTTAAAATACATTTATTATTTTAATTATATATAAAAAAACATTTATTTATTATATAATAAAATTAATTTTTAAAAGGAGATGAAGTATTAATGAATAAAAGTGAAAATAACATTGTGCAAATGGTAGTTGAAATTCCCAAAGGATCAAGTAATAAATATGAATATGATTGAAAATCTAAAACTATGATATTAGATCGTGTTCTTTATGGTGCTAATTTTTATCCCGGTGAATATGGATATATTCCTGAAACTTTAGATTATGATGGTGATCCTTTAGATATTATTAGTTTAATTACTTATCCAACTTTCCCTGGTTGCTTAGTAGAAGTTAGAGTTTTAGGAATGATTAAAATGATTGACGGTGGTGAAGTTGATACTAAATTATTTGGTGTTGTTAATTCTGATCCACGCTTTAATGAGTATCAAGATCTAAAAGATGTACCACAACATTTACGTGATGAAATTGTTAATTTCTTTTTACAATATAAAGAATTACAAAAAAAGAAAGTCATAATTGAAGGTTGAGGTAACTTAAAAGAAGCATTAACTGAACTTACAACATGTAAAAATATGTTTAAAGAATATCAAAATGAAATGAATAATTTACCAAAAGCACAATTAGTATCATTATTAAACAAAAAATAAACAAAAAGTGTAATATATTTTTAATATATTAAATCATTTATCCTTAAATACAACTGAATAAAATTAAATAGATGAACAACTGTTCATAAAAGGGAATTAAGTAATCTTAAGCTGCCCCAGCAACCGTGATACTGATAACAGTTACATAATCCATTGAAATCAAAGATTTTGAGAAGGGTAACAAGTAAAATGAAGTTAAGCCAGTAGACGGTAATGTTTAGTAATCTGTGTAACTTACAAAAATAACTATGTTTAATTAATTCTAGTAAATATAATTAAATGACTAGAAAGAGTGAGTTACAAATGGTTAAAAAACAAAACATTAATAATAATGATCCAATATCACAAGCAGTAGATTTATTACTAGAAAATACTGAAGATTTAACAACAGTTTTTAAAGAAGGAGGTTTATATAAAGAATTAACAAAAAGATTAGTGGAAAAAATGTTGAATTCTGAAATGCAAAATTATTTAGGATATGAAAAAAATCAACATAGTAATAGTGAAAATGCTCGTAATGGCATAACTTCAAAAAAATTAATCACTCAAGAAGGTAAAATTGAAATTGATGTACCACGAGATCGTAATAGTAATTTTACTCCTGTAATAGTGCCAAAAAGACAAAGAAGATTTGATGGTTTTGATCAACAAGTTCTTTCACTATATGCAAAAGGTATGACAGTATCTGACATTAGAATGCAGTTGCAAGAGTTATATCATGGTGCAGATATTAGTGAAAGTGTTATTAGTCAAATTACTGATGATGTTATTGATGATGTCAAAGCATGGCAAAATCGGCCATTAGAAAGTATTTATCCGATTGTTTATTTTGATTGTATAGTAGTTAAAGTACGACAAGATAAACGGATTATTAACAAATCAGTTTATATAGCACTAGGAGTTGATTTAGAAGGTAAAAAAGATGTTTTAGGTTTATGAATTAGTGAAAATGAAGGTTCTAAATTTTGATTATCTAATTTTACAGAAATGAAAAATCGAGGCTTAAATGATATTCTTATTGCTTGTAGTGATAATTTAACAGGCATGTCAGAAGCAATACAATCAGTTTATCCTAAAATCGAACATCAATTATGCATAGTTCATCAAATTAGAAATAGTTTAAAATATGTTTCATACAAACATCGAAAATCTCTAGTTACAGATTTAAAACCAATTTATAGTGCATGTAGTGAAGAACAAGCAATGCAAGCTTTAGAATCGTTTGAAAATAAATGAAATAAACAATATCCTCAAATTACTAAATCTTGATATAAAAATTGAGATAATTTAATGGTTTTTATTAGTTATCCTGCAGAAATCAAAAGAGTGATTTATACAACAAATGCTATTGAATCTGTTAATAGTCAATTACGAAAAGTTATTAGAAATAAAAAAGTTTTTCCTAACGATATGGCAGTTTTCAAAATATTTTACTTAGCAATTGAAAATATAACAAAAAAATGAACAATTCCTATTCAAAATTGAAATACAGCAATTGCTCATTTTATGATAAAATTTGAAGACAGAATTAATCTAAAATAGTACCTTGTAAAACAAAGATACACAGATTACATAAAAGCCTCCAGTAGACCTATCTATTTAACACTATTAAACTAATCTCTGGGTGCAGATAACAGTTATATAATTTTAATTGATGTTTTATCTCCGATTAGTATAACTAAACCACCTTTATGAGGTGGTTTTAAATTTAAAAAATAAAGAAAGCCGAGAACAAATATGAGTAACCATGTCCAAAAATTAATTCGTATCTTGATTATTCCTTCATATGCAGCACTAGTTTTTGCTTTAAAAGAAGTACTAGCAATATTACCGAATATTGAAGTTGTAACTTTTCTATTAGCATTTTCAGCATTAGTTTTTCCGCTATATATGTCAATTACTATTCCTTTAATTTTTGCTTCATTAGAAATTCTACTTTACGGTGGTAATAGTTGAATATTTTTGTATTTTAGTATATGACCAATATTGGTCATAATAATTTGAATATTTCGTCATTTAATTAAAAAGAATTGATGAATTTTTGTAATAATTACAAGTTTATGAGTTTTTACTTTTGGTACATTTGATGCTCTAATTCATTTAATATTATTCGGTAAATCCAGTTTTTATCTTTACTGATTATCTGGATTAAGTTTTGATGCTATTCATGGCATTGGTAACTTCATGTTTAGTAGTTTTCTGTATAAACCAATTATCAGTATTCGAAATAAATATTTACAATATTATATTATTATTGATAATAATATTATTGAAGAAAGTAATGATGAACAAACATCAAATAATGAATTATTAGTTTAACCATAAATATAAATTTATATTTAAATAATTAACTATTCATATAATATTATTTATATCATTAAACTGATGATGAAAAGTATTGATTTCAATCTCTTATTGAATCTTTTTCTTCTAAATTAAATGAATTTATATATTTTTTCAAATCATTTTCTTTTGCAAATAATTCTTTAAGATCTTCTTGTAATAAGTTTTGCTCATTAATTAATATTTGCATATTAGTTTTTACTATATCATATTTTTCTTTTAAATTTTCTTTTTCCCTATTGGTTTTTATAAATTCATTTTTATTTTCACATAGTTCTTTTTCTGTTATTTTATTTCAATCATAAAAACCTAAATTAATACATTTAATATAAAAATTAATTCTTGGATTTATTTTCTTTGTATTTAAATTAATAATAGATTTTCTTAATTTAGAACTTTTTTTAATTTTCACAAAAAATCTTGATATTACTTTTAATTTAAAATTAAAAGTAATATTTTTATATCAGGGGTGATTTTTTGTGACTAATAATGAATTAATTGATGTTTTAAAAAACAAAAAAGATGAAGAATTTATAAAAATTATTAGACATTTTAAAAATAGAATTAAACAAATTGAGAAAAAAGAAAAATTAGATGCAATTGATAAAAAATTTAAAGAAAAAGGAATTCAATGTCCAAATTGTAAATCTTATTGATGTTTAAAAAATGGTTTTAAGAATAATAAGCAAAAATATTTATGCAAAGATTGTAAAAGTAGCTTTGATGCTTTAAGAAATCATTTTTTACATTGAAGTCATTTATCTCATGAACAATGAGATTGAATAATTTGATTGTCATTGTTAGGTCAATCTGCTTATACTATTTCTCAATTTGCTAAAATTTCAAAAACATCAGCATGATTTAATCGTCAAAAATTTATGAAATCATCACAATTAGCAAAAACACAAAAACCATTCACAGAATTAAAAGGTAGAATTGAAATTGATGAAACTTTTATCAAAGAAATTCATAAAGGAAATTTCAAAAATCCAGATGATCCAAGAAAAAAATTTTAATTTTCAAAAAAACTCTTGATGAAATAAAAAAAATCATCAACCTGGCCTAAAATTTGATTTTATTTAATTTTGGGATTTATTTTTTTTACAAACTGAAATATAATGCTTCAGATTTTGCATAAGGTGATATTTTATAATGTTGGTATTTAAATTTTCATAAATTGAGGTAATTTTGAATATTGGTAAATCCAATGCCATGATAATGAGTAATAAATTCTTTTAAACTTGATTGTATTTTACTGATATTACTTAAATTTTTATAATTTAATTCTTTATTTTCTTTTGATTTAAATTTCTTGAGAGTACATTTTGTTTGTTTAGCTACTGTATCATATAGTATTTGCATATCACAAACTATAATTGATTTTTCTTCGATAAGCTTAGATGTTAAATTTTCTTGTACTCATTTTTTTGTTAATCTTTTAGTATTTGTTGTTTGAGCATAAATATTTTTATTTTCATCAATTGCCATTTCAATACAACAGTTTAAATCTTTAGCATTTTCTTCAATTCATTTTTTTCTTGGATCATCTGGATTTTTGAAATTTCCTTTATGAATTTATTTGATAAAAGTTTCATCAATTTCAATTCTACCTTTTAATTTTGCGAATGGTTTTTGTGTTTTTGCTAATTGTGATGATTTCATAAATTTTTTACGATTAAATCATGCTGATGTTTTTGAAATTTTAGCAAATTGAGAAATAGTATAAGCAGATTGACCTAACAATGACAATCAAATTATTCAATCTCATTGTTCATGAGATAAATGACTTCAATGTAAAAAATGATTTCTTAAAGCATCAAAGCTACTTTTACAATCTTTGCATAAATATTTTTGCTTATTATTCTTAAAACCATTTTTTACACATCAATAAGATTTACAATTTGGACATTGAATTCCTTTTTCTTTAAATTTTTTATCAATTGCATCTAATTTTTCTTTTTCTCAATTTGTTTAATTCTATTTTTAAAATGTCTAATAATTTTTATAAATTCTTCATCTTTTTTGTTTTTTAAAACATCAATTAATTCATTATTAGTCACAAAAAATCACCCCTGATATAAAAATATTACTTTTAATTTTAAATTAAAAGTAATATCAAGATTTTTTGTGAAAATTAAAAGAAAAAAATGAATTGAAGAAAATGCTAAAGATTTAAACTGTTGTATTGAAATGGCAATTGATGAAAATAAAAATATTTATGCTCAAACAACAAATACTAAAAGATTAACAAAAAAATGAGTACAAGAAAATTTAACATCTAAGCTTATCGAAGAAAAATCAATTATAGTTTGTGATATGCAAATACTATATGATACAGTAGCTAAACAAACAAAATGTACTCTCAAGAAATTTAAATCAAAAGAAAATAAAGAATTAAATTATAAAAATTTAAGTAATATCAGTAAAATACAATCAAGTTTAAAAGAATTTATTACTCATTATCATGGCATTGGATTTACCAATATTCAAAATTACCTCAATTTATGAAAATTTAAATACCAACATTATAAAATATCACCTTATGCAAAATCTGAAGCATTATATTTCGGTTTGTAAAAAAAATAAATCCCAAAATTAAATAAAATCAAATTTTAGGCCAGGTTGATGATTTTTTTTATTTCATCAAGAGTTTTTTTGAAAATTAAAAGAACTTTTTGACTGTAAAGTTAAAAGTTCTTTTTCTAATTTCTTTAATTCTATTTTAAAATCAAGTATTTTAGGTAATAACTCAATAGACTTGGTGCAAAACCTTTAATTTTAACAATTTAACGATTATTATTAATATTAAAGGTGATAGTTATTATGTTGAAAAAATATAAAGATGATCAAGAATTTTATAGTTTAGTCGGCATAAAGCCACAAACATTTTATAAAATGCTTGAAATTTTAAAAATTGCTGAGTCTAAACAAAAATATTATGGTGGTAGAAAAAATAAAATTGTAATTGAAGAGCGTTTATTAATGACTTTAGAATATTGAAAAGACTATAGTAGTTATAGAGTTATTGCAAAAAGATATAATATTAGTCATACTAGTTGCATTCGTAATATTTTTTGAATTGAAAATATTTTAATAAAAAGCGGAATTTTTAATTTACCTGGAAAAAAAGATTTAACAAAAAATAAAGGTACTAATAATAATTTGTTAGCTATTGATGCTACTGAAACTCCAATTGAAAGAATTAAAAAAAACTAAAATTACTTTTTTCAGGTAAAAAGAAACATCATTCTCTCAAATCCCAAATAATTATTGATATTTCCAATGGAAAAATTATTTCAACTGCTTTTTGTTTTGGAAGCATTCATGATTTTAAATTGCTTCTAAAATCTAAAACTTTTATTCATCCAGAAAAACAAGTTTTTGTTGATTCGGGTTATCAAGGTATACAAAATATTCATAAAAATACATTTTTGCCATTTAAAAAAAGTAAATACAATCAATTAACACCAATTCAAAAAGAATACAATAAAACTTTAAGTAAAATTATAATTAAAATTGAACACGTATTTGCTAAACTAAAACGTTTTAAAATTTTAAGTTTAAAATATCGCAATAAAATACGAAGATTTGCATTAAGATTTAATTTAATAGCAGGAATATATAATTTTGAATTACCTTAGTTTTGCACCAAGTCTAATATAATTTTTTTTTCATTTTTTGATCAATTTCTTTTTTAAATATCTTAAATTTTTGCTTAGCTAAAATTTCTTCTTTTTGTTTATTTTGAAATGTTTCTTGTTCTGCTTGTTGTTTTTTTAAGTTTTCTTTCCATATTTTATTAGTTTTTTCTTCATATTATTTTTGTTTAACTAAAACATTACGCGCTTCACTTAATTTTTGAAAATTAATAGTTGCTTCTGGATTATTAGTATTTTTATCTGGATGTAATTTTAAAGATAAACGTCTAAAAGATGCATTAATTTCAGGAATTGTTGCACCAATAGATAAACCTAATAATTCATAATATTGTTCCATTTTTAGTTTTTTTCCTTTTTAATAAGCACTACTATATTCATAAATAATGGTTATATTTATGGTAATTTTTGTACACGATCATTTACTGGTGTTTGACTAGTTAATTCTAAAGCATTAATTTCTTCAACAAATTTAGAACAAGAAAATTCTTTAGCTGGTGAAGTATTTTTTATACTATTTTTTTTATCATTAATATTTTTTCATAATTCAGTTAATTTAATTAAATTATTTAACTCATCATTAATTTTTTTTCTTTCTAAACTAATATTTTCAAATATTATTTTTAAATCTGTTCGTTCATTAGTTTTTTCTTGTATTTCCTTTTTATTTTTATTTAGTTTTTTTTCTATTCTTTTATTTTTATTAATACAACCAAAACTAAACATTGTAATAATAAAATTTTTAAAATTGCCGATTTTTTGTTTTTCCAAAAAAACATTTTCTTCTAATAAACTAGTTATTTTAGAAGTAGCATCAGTAATTACATCAATATAATCTGATAATATTATGGTTCTTTTTTCAACTTCTTTATCTAATACTTCAATTTTTTCATTAAATACTTGAATTTGTTCAATTGATAATGATTTAATATCATCTTCGGTAAGTAATTGAATTTGCTCATCTGTAAATATTTTAATTTGTAAATCTTGTTTATCCTTATCCTTATCTAATGGTATATTTTACTCCTTATTGAATAAGCATTTTTGTTAATTTGTTTTTTAACTTCATTAATCATTTTTTCTAATTGATTAATTGCTTCTATTTGTTCTGCAATTCCTTTTTTAGTTTCCTTAGAAACAGAAACTGTTTATGATTCACTTTGTAATTTTATTAATTTTTCTTTTTCTTTTTGTAATTTTTCTTGTCCAATTTCTATTTTTGATTTTAACTCATTGCTAGATGTTTGTGTTTTACTTTCTTGCTGTTCCATAAGTTCATCTCCTTTTTAACATAAAAACCCATTTGCTTTAAAATTAAAACAATGGGTTTAAAAACATTATAAATTCATTATATGCCTTTCTAAGTGAAAATCAATTAAAAACATAATAAACTTCCTTTTTTAAATTTTTACTGGAATAAAATTGTTATCAACTAATATCTTTACTCCATAAATGCTCATAACTTATATTTTCTAAAATTTAATAATCAAGTAATAATATAAGCACTAATATAAACAATAATATTAATAGCAAAAGCTAATAAAAAATATCATCAACGAAAAATAATTGGATAAATAACATGACTAAAAGTCATTAACTGTTGTGCTAATATATTAATTAATATTGGACTAATAAAAACCCTGAGTTGTAAATATAAATGGGACAGTTTTTTAAAATAATTGTATTAAATCTATTGGTCTTTTATAAGAGAGCGATTTTCTGGGTGTAGAATTAATTTGAAATGCTATAAAATTTAAATCTTTTTGTTTATATGAAGATAGATCTGTAGATTTTGGTAAATATCTTCTTAAAATACCATTATTATTTTCATTTAAACCCCTTTGGCAAGGTTTACCAGGATCTGCGAAATAAATTTTGACATTACAAATTTTTTCGATTAATCTTCATTTACTAAATTCTTTACCACGATCAAAAGTAATGGTTTTAACCGTTCCTTTTTGTAACTTTGAAATAAATTTTATTATACTTTTCGTAATATTTTCTGATTTATGATTTTTAGTTACTAAAGGAATTGTGGTTTTTGATCATATATCAGCCAAAGTAATAATAGAACTTTTATGATCTTTGCCAATGATAGTATCACCTTCTAAATGACCAAATTCTTGTATATTTTTAATATTAGGAATGATTAAATTTCTTTCATGAATAGACTTACAATTATTAATTTTGCCCCTAGTTTCTTTTTGTTTGTGAGATTTATTTTTGCCTTTTCTCAATAAGTTATTTTCATCAAAACCCATTCGATTTGTTTTAAACATGTTATATAAAGTTTTTGTTGAAATACTTTTTATTTTATTTTCCTTTAAAAAGTTAGCAATTATATCAAGAGCATACTTTTTAGTAATTAACAAATTATTAATACTATTAATTTCTGTTAAAGTTAAAATTATTAATTTTCTTCCTGCATTTTGTTTATTTTTTTGAAATTGATTAAATATTTCTAATGGCAATAAGTTTTTATTTAATAATCTACAAACTCTATGTACAGTTGATTTACTATAATCAACAATTTTTGCTATTTTACGAATCGAAAATCCATAATTTTTATATTCTTTTATTGCTATTATTGATTCAATACTCAGATACTTATACATTGCGCTAATTCCTTTCTTTTCTTAATTATAGAACTAACACAATTTAATTTTTATATAAGTGTCCTTTTTAATTTTACAATTAAAGTTTACTATTAATTAAATTAGGTTTAATAAAATTATTACTATTTGCATTAATACCATAGATAGTTTGTCTTATTGTAACTTCATTACTAAAGCATGAATCATTAAAAGTTTGAGTTACACTATCATAAGTATTACCAATAGCATTGTTATGACTAAAATCTAAATCATAAGAATCTTCAATATTCAATTTAATAAAAGGTAACTCATTTTGTTCTTGATAAGGAATAATACCAAAACTAATTAATAAGTCATTATTATTACCACTTTCATTTGTTAAATAATTAATAATATTTATTTGTTTTGCTCACTGTTTTTTAAATGTTTGTGGTAATAAATTTCATGTTGTCGATTTTTCAAAATTTTTACGCATCTTTAATAAATCGATACCCAAAATATATTTATTACGTAAATCGCGAATAACGGGTGCTGGATTATTAGGATTTATTAAATATGAATCAATAGCATCTTGTAAATCTTGTTTAAGTGATATTCCTGATTATATTTGTGAAACTGGAGCAATGTTATAAAGCAACTGCTTGTTATTATTAATAAAATTATTATCAATGTCTTCATAATGATAACTATTTAAATAATTAAAATTAATCCCTTCAAATTGTAATGATAACATATCATTAACTAAACCACTAGCTGCAATTGAAAATAGCATCAATGTGGCAGCAAAAATACTAACTATACTAATGATAACTAATTTACCAAAACTACGCATGCTAATAGTTATTGCCAATTTATTATGATAACTAATATCGCCAATAACTTTAACACTAATAAAATTAAAAATTTTGCTAATATTTAAATGATGATATTTTTTAAAATTTTTACTACTAATTAAGTCAAGTGGTTTTTTTTGTAAAAATAAATAAACTATAAAAAAACTAATAATTACTAATAACAATAAAGGAACAGTTACCACGATAATTGTCATATGCACATTTATATATCATCCATAGTTAATTAACGCTAAATATAAGTTATGACTATTAATAAGAATATGACTAATAAATACTGATATTAAAACACCAATAATAGCAAAAATAAATAAAGGTCAAATAATAGCTAAAACCAAAGAAATTGTTAATTGTCAATTTTTATAACCCAATGCTTTTAAAATTCCAATTAATTTATGATTATGATGAATCATCTTTCATACTACCATTAAAATAATAACACTAGTAACAGTAAAAATTAATGTTAAAAATATTATACCAACATTTTGTGTTAAATTAATTCGCTCATTTAAGAAAAAAATAGCATTTTCATTATAAGGTCTTCATAAATAATCATCATTTGTTAAAATACTAGCAACATTAGCAAAATTTATACCATTAGTAAGATTTTGATAATGATGACCATATGCTAATTGATTATGTAATATATTAGACTTGGTGCAAAACCTTTAATTTTAAAAATTTAACAATTATTATTAATATTAAAGGTGATAGTTATTATGTTGAAAAAATATAAAGATGATCAAGAATTTTATAGTTTAGTCGGCATAAAGCCACAAACATTTTATAAAATGCTTGAAATTTTAAAAATTGCTGAGTCTAAACAAAAATATTATGGTGGTAAAAAAAATAAAATTGTAATTGAAGAGCGTTTATTAATGACTTTAGAATATTGAAAAGACTATAGTAGTTATAGAGTTATTGCAAAAATATATAATATTAGTCATACTGGTTGCATTCGTAATATTTTTTGAATTGAAAATATTTTAATAAAAAGCGGAATTTTTAATTTACCCGGAAAAAAAGATTTAACAAAAAATAAAGGTACTAATAATAATTTGTTAGCTATTGATGCCACTGAAACTCCAATTGAAAGAATTAAAAAAGGAAATTATCCCCACATGTACTAGTTTGGAGGAAAAAATGAATTGAAATGAATTCAATAGCATATTTCAAACTGAAAACGATTGTTTGAAATATATAGCGAAGTTGAAAATAATGAAATGCATCAGGTGTGCTTCTTCTAGTTTGAATACTTCTGATTTGAGAAGAATACGATGTTTGAACTGTAACCAAACATTTAGTATTCTTTATGGAACCATTTTTTATAAGTCACAGACCCAAATGACATCTTGGTTTTATCTCATCTTTAGATGAATAAACACAAAGCATGGCATACCAGCAACCGATGTTGCAAGGGAATTGGGTGTGACCTATAAAACAGATTGAAGAATGTGTCATGAAATCAGGACTAGAATTGGAAATCAAGATGCAGTTTTCATTGTTGATGGCACAGCACAGATGGATGAAATGTATCTTTCACATTTAGGTTTTAAAAAACAAGGAAGATCCTTGTTGAATAAAACTTTGATTGTTGGAGTTTATGAGAAAACCAGCAACAAACTAATTGTGAAGGTACTGAAAAATGCAGATGAAAAAAACCTTTTAAGATTTGCATTGAAACACATTTTTACTGAGTGCTGTCTATTTACGGATTCTTGGAAGGGATATGTAAGTTTCAAAAACTTCTATCCCGAACATGAAATCGTAAATCATGAAGTTGGGTATGTGTCACCAACAGGTGTAAACACAAACCAGATTGAATCAGCATGAAAGCACATCCGACGAACTTTCCGAACACACATAACAGTTTCAAAGCACAATATTCATTTATATGCAAAAGAATCAGCATATAAATTCAATAACATACCGAGTTTTGAAACTGTAATTTTGTGTTTGATTTAAATACATGCAGGGATAATTTCCTAGGTAGGCTTTTATCTCCGTTTATGTGATAAAATTTAAAAATAGTACATAAAGGGATAAAAGCCTTAAAAAAAACTAAAATTACTTTTTTCAGGTAAAAAGAAACATCATTCTCTCAAATCCCAAATAATTATTGATATTTCCAATGGAAAAATTATTTCAACTGCTTTTTGTTTTGGAAGCATTCGTGATTTTAAATTGCTTCTAAAATCTAAAACTTTTATTCATCCAGAAAAACAAGTTTTTGTTGATTCAGGTTATCAAGGTATACAAAATATTCATAAAAATACATTTTTGCCATTTAAAAAAAGTAAATACAATCAATTAACACCAATTCAAAAAGAATACAATAGACTTGGTGCAAAACCTTTAATTTTAACAATTTAACGATTATTATTAATATTAAAGGTGATAGTTATTATGTTGAAAAAATATAAAGATGATCAATAATTTTATAGTTTAGTCGGCATAAATCCAAAAACATTTTATAAAATGCTTGAAATTTTAAAAATTGCTGAGTCTAAACAAAAATATTATGGTGGTAGAAAAAATAAAATTGTAATTGAAGAGCGTTTATTAATGACTTTAGAATATTGAAAAGACTATAGTAGTTATAGAGTTATTGCAAAAAGATATAATATTAGTCATACTAGTTGCATTCGTAATATTTTTTGAATTGAAAATATTTTAATAAAAAGCGGAATTTTTAATTTACCTGGAAAAAAAGATTTAACAAAAAATAAAGGTACTAATAATAATTTGTTAGCTATTGATGCTACTGAAAATCCAATTGAAAGAATTAAAAAAAACTAAAATTACTTTTTTCAGGTAAAAAGAAACATCATTCTCTCAAATCCCAAATAATTATTGATATTTCCAATGGAAAAATTATTTCAACTGCTTTTTGTTTTGGAAGCATTCATGATTTTAAATTGCTTCTAAAATCTAAAACTTTTATTCATCCAGAAAAACAAGTTTTTGTTGATTCAGGTTATCAAGGTATACAAAATATTCATAAAAATACATTTTTGCCATTTAAAAAAAGTAAATACAATCAATTAACACCAATTCAAAAAGAATACAATAAAACTTTAAGTAAAATTAGAATTAAAATTAAACACGTATTTTCTAAACTAAAACGTTTTAAAATTTTAAGTTTAAAATATCGCAATAAAATACGAAGATTTGCATTAAGATTTAATTTAATAGCAGGAATATATAATTTTGAATTACCTTAGTTTTGCACCAAGTCTATTGTTATTTTTAAATAAATCTAGTTATATATTCTTATTTTTTATTTAATGAAATTACAATATATTATTTATGGAGTTTTTCTTTTACATATTGATAGAAAAAATGAAATTTAGTTGATTCAATTATTCTTTGTAAGTAAAACAATAATTTCTTTATATATAAAAAATATATAAAAAATATATATTATGAACTTTTAGTTTTAATTTAAATAGTTCTATTAAAAAGAGATATTGGAATAAAATCAAGAAATATAAGCGAATTGAATTAATATAGAAACATATAAATAGAAAATTTAACATAAATATTAAAATTTCAAAATAAAACCTATATTTCTTTAAAAAGAAAATGAAAATATTGTGTTAATTTTAAAATATGTTTAAAAAATCTTTGGAAACTTTTCTCAATCTTTATGCAATAAAATTTTAATTATACATAATAGAGAAAACGTGTTATTAATATAAGTTTAAAAAGGAAAGAAGCAAAGACAAATGTGTCCAATAAATAATAATAGTGCCAGTATAAGAAATCAAAATATGGAATATTTAGTGGTAGGAATAGAAAATAATAATGAAATAGTTATTACTAAAACTAAAAAAATTATTGCAGAACTTGCAAATATTAATTTAAGAATTCGTTATTATACCAATTACATTAATCAATATTGAAATAGTGATGAACAAAAATATAAAAATAAGGTAAGAATATATTTTAATGATTTAGGAGAAATTTATGAAAATTTACCAAAATTTATTAAAAAAGAAAGTGAAATCAGTTCAAATAATTGTTGTTGAAAAACTATTGAATATTTATCTTCTCCAATTGTATTGTTAACAGGTATTTCAATTAGAGTAGCACAAAGATATTTTTCAATAGCTGTAGTATCAGAAAAGTCTTTTAATTTTCACAAAAAATCTTGATATTACTTTTAATTTAAAATTAAAAGTAATATTTTTATATCAGGGGTGATTTTTTGTGACTAATAATGAATTAATTGATGTTTTAAAAAACAAAAAAGATGAAGAATTTATAAAAATTATTAGACATTTTAAAAATAGAATTAAACAAATTGAGAAAAAAGAAAAATTAGATGCAATTGATAAAAAATTTAAAGAAAAAGGAATTCAATGTCCAAATTGTAAATCTTATTGATGTGTAAAAAATGGTTTTAAGAATAATAAGCAAAAATATTTATGCAAAGATTGTAAAAGTAGCTTTGATGCTTTAAGAAATCATTTTTTACATTGAAGTCATTTATCTCATGAACAATGAGATTGAATAATTTGATTGTCATTGTTAGGTCAATCTGCTTATACTATTTCTCAATTTGCTAAAATTTCAAAAACATCAGCATGATTTAATCGTCAAAAATTTATGAAATCATCACAATTAGCAAAAACACAAAAACCATTCACAAAATTAAAAGGTAGAATTGAAATTGATGAAACTTTTATCAAAGAAATTCATAAAGGAAATTTCAAAAATCCAGATGATCCAAGAAAAAAATGAATTAGACTTGGTGCAAAACTAAGGTAATTCAAAATTATATATTCCTGCTATTAAATTAAATCTTAATGCAAATCTTCGTATTTTATTGCGATATTTTAAACTTAAAATTTTAAAACGTTTTAGTTTAGCAAATACGTGTTCAATTTTAATTCTAATTTTACTTAAAGTTTTATTGTATTCTTTTTGAATTGGTGTTAATTGATTGTATTTACTTTTTTTAAATGGCAAAAATGTATTTTTATGAATATTTTGTATACCTTGATAACCTGAATCAACAAAAACTTGTTTTTCTGGATGAATAAAAGTTTTAGATTTTAGAAGCAATTTAAAATCATGAATGCTTCCAAAACAAAAAGCAGTTGAAATAATTTTTCCATTGGAAATATCAATAATTATTTGGGATTTGAGAGAATGATGTTTCTTTTTACCTGAAAAAAGTAATTTTAGTTTTTTTTAATTCTTTCAATTGGAGTTTCAGTAGCATCAATAGCTAACAAATTATTATTAGTACCTTTATTTTTTGTTAAATCTTTTTTTCCAGGTAAATTAAAAATTCCGCTTTTTATTAAAATATTTTCAATTCAAAAAATATTACGAATGCAACTAGTATGACTAATATTATATCTTTTTGCAATAACTCTATAACTACTATAGTCTTTTCAATATTCTAAAGTCATTAATAAACGCTCTTCAATTACAATTTTATTTTTTCTACCACCATAATATTTTTGTTTAGACTCAGCAATTTTTAAAATTTCAAGCATTTTATAAAATGTTTGTGGCTTTATGCCGACTAAACTATAAAATTCTTGATCATCTTTATATTTTTTCAACATAATAACTATCACCTTTAATATTAATAATAATCGTTAAATTGTTAAAATTAAAGGTTTTGCACCAAGTCTAATGTAAAAAAATGATTTCTTAAAGCATCAAAGCTACTTTTACAATCTTTGCATAAATATTTTTGCTTATTATTCTTAAAACCATTTTTTACACATCAATAAGATTTACAATTTGGACATTGAATTCCTTTTTCTTTAAATTTTTTATCAATTGCATCTAATTTTTCTTTTTTCTCAATTTGTTTAATTCTATTTTTAAAATGTCTAATAATTTTTATAAATTCTTCATCTTTTTTGTTTTTTAAAACATCAATTAATTCATTATTAGTCACAAAAAATCACCCCTGATATAAAAATATTACTTTTAATTTTAAATTAAAAGTAATATCAAGATTTTTTTGTGAAAATTAAAAGATCTATCTTCATATAAACAAAAAGATTTAAATTTTATAGCATTTCAAATTAATTCTACACCCAGAAAATTGCTCTCTTATAAAAGACCAATAGATTTAATACAATTATTTTAAAAAACTGTCCCATTTATATTTACAACTCAGGTGGACTGGCGACCTTTTTTAGGACTATTTTTTGGTAGACATTTGTTTTTGATAATTAATTGGAGTTAAGTAGTTTAGAGTGCTATGAATTCTTATGTTGTTATATCAAATGATATAATCAAATAATTGTAGTTTTAATTGGATAAATGATGTAAAAATTTGTTATTAATAAATTCGGTTTTGAAAGTTTTAAAATTTGCCTTAGCAACAGCATTGTCATAAGGACAGCCTTTTTTTGCTTAAAGAGCGGGTAATGTTGAATGCTAGTAAAAGTTTATTAATAGTTTTATTATTAAACTCATTACCGCGATCAGTATGAAATATTTGAATATCTTTTAAACAGCGATTTGATTGCATAAATGCTTTATGTACCAATGATGCATCTTTTTAGTACCTACCCTACACTATATCTCCAATAATTTCACGGTTAAATAGGAAAGGGTCGCCCCTAAGTTGCAAAAAAACAATGTTTTAACTTAGTAAGGAGACTCTTTTTATGACAAGATATAGTAAGGAACTAAAATTAAAACTTAGATAAAAAAATATTTTTTGTTAAAATATAATTGATTTAATTTGATTTATGAAAGAGGTAATGATTATGAAACAATATTTAGATTTATGTCAATATGTTTTAGAAAAAGGATATAAAAAAACTGATAGAACAGGCACTGGTACTGTTTCTACTTTTGGTTATCAAATGCGTTTTGATTTACAAAAAGGTTTTCCCATATTAACTACAAAAAAAGTTCATTTTGCTTCTATTGTTCATGAGTTATTATGATTTATTGCTGGTGATACTAATATTGAATATTTAGTTAAAAATAATGTTAGAATTTGAAATGAGTGACCTTATAAGAAATTTATGGAAAGTAAAAAATATCAAAACGAAACTTTAGAAGAATTTGTTGAAAAAATTAAAACTGATCATCAATTTGCTCTTGAATTTGGTGATTTAGGACCTGTTTATGGTAGACAATGACGTAATTTTAATGGTGTTGATCAATTGCAGGAGTTAATAGAAAATTTAAAAAACAATCCTTTTTCACGAAGACACATTTTATCAGCATGAAATCCTGCAGAAATTAAAAATATGGCACTACCACCATGTCATACTTTAATTCAATTTTACGTTTCTGATGATAAAAAATTATCTTGTCAATTATATCAACGTAGTGCAGATATTTTTTTAGGAGTTCCTTTTAATATTGCTTCTTATGCATTATTAACAATAATGTTAGCACAAATATGTGGCTATCAGCTAGGAGAATTTATTCATACTTTAGGTGATGCTCATATTTATAGTAATCATTTTTCACAAATTAATGAACAATTAAGTAGAAAACCAAAATCATTGCCAATTTTAGTTATTAATAAAAATATTACTAATTTATTTAATTTTAAATTTGAAGATTTTAAATTAGAACAATATGATCCATATCCGTTGATTAGAGGTCAGGTTGCAGTATAATGGTAATTTTAGTTTGAGCAATGACCAAAGAAAAGGTAATTGGTTTTAATAATAAATTGCCCTGAAAAATTAAAGAAGAAATGCAATATTTTCAGAGCATTACTTTAAATAAAAATGTATTAATGGGTTCAAAAACTTTTGAAAGTATTGGCAAACCACTAAAAAATCGTTACAATATAGTTGTTACTAATCATCAAGAACGTTATCAACAATTTCTAAATGATAATAATATTACTTTCACAAATGATATTATTTCATATTTAAAACAATATCAAGGTAATAAAAAAAGAGATATTTGTATTATTGGTGGTGCTGAAATTTATAAGCAGGCATGAGATTATGCTGATTATTTATATGTTTCAGTCATTAAAAATTTATATAATGGTGATCTTTTATTTCCTGTTAGTAATTTTTCTGATTTTAAATTAATCAAAACAAAAGAATTTGCAGAATTTGTAGCGAATGTTTATCAAAGAAAGGAAAAAAAATAATAATGAACATTTGAAAAGCAATTTTAACTTGACCTTATTTATTACAAACTTATAGTAAATCAGGTTCAATGACAAGAAAGGTATTAAAAGACCCAAGTTTAGTTTCTGAAGCAAAACGATATATTTGATTGAAAAAACGTGTGCGTTATATTAAATGATTATATAATATTAAATTAACCCGTTCATAACATTGAAAATTGACCAAAAAGAAAAGGTTGTGTAATGGTTGCCAATCATCAATCAAATTTTGATCCATTATTAGTATTATCGGTAAATGATTATAGTTTATATGCACCTTTAGGTTTTATTGCAAAAGAAGAATTAAAAAAAAGCCATTTGGCACGAAGATTTATTTTTTTAATTGATGTTTTATTTATTGATCGTAATAATCCACGCACAGCCATTACGACTTTTCAAGAAGCAAAGGAATTAATTAGAATTCCGCGTACAATGATGATTTTTCCAGAAGGAACAAGAAGTCATCAACAAGAAATGCAAGAATTTAAAGCAGGTGCTTTTAATATGGCATATCAATCTTATGTACCAATTATTCCTGTTACTATTATTAATTCTTATCAAATTTTTGATCGAAAATATAAGGGCAAAAAAGATATTCATCTTATTTTTCATAAGGTAATTGAACCAAGTGAATTTATTAAATTATCTACTGATGTATTATCAAAGCAAGTATTTAATATTACTTTAATTGTAAAATTAAAAAGGACACTTATATAAAAATTAAATTGTGTTAGTTCTATAATTAAGAAAAGAAAGGAATTAGCGCAATGTATAAGTATCTGAGTATTGAATCAATAATAGCAATAAAAGAATATAAAAATTATGGATTTTCGATTCGTAAAATAGCAAAAATTGTTGATTATAGTAAATCAACTGTACATAGAGTTTGTAGATTATTAAATAAAAACTTATTGCCATTAGAAATATTGAATCAATTTCAAAAAAATAAACAAAATGCGGGCAGAAAATTAATAATTTTAACTTTAACAGAAATTAATAGTATTAATCATTTGTTAATTACTAAAAAGTATGCTCTTGATATAATTGCTAACTTTTTAAAGGAAAATAAAATAAAAAGTATTTCAACAAAAACTTTATATAACATGTTTAAAACAAATCGAATGGGTTTTGATGAAAATAACTTATTGAGAAAAGGCAAAAATAAATCTCACAAACAAAAAGAAACTAGGGGCAAAATTAATAATTGTAAGTCTATTCATGAAAGAAATTTAATCATTCCTAATATTAAAAATATACAAGAATTTGGTCATTTAGAAGGTGATACTATCATTGGAAAAGATCATAAAAGTTCTATTATTACTTTGGCTGATATATGATCAAAAACCACAATTCCTTTAGTAACTAAAAATTATAAATCAGAAAATATTACGAAAAGTATAATAAAATTTATTTCAAAGTTACAAAAAGGAACAGTTAAAACCATTACTTTTGATCGTGGTAAAGAATTTAGTAAATGAAGATTAATCGAAAAAATTTGTAATGTCAAAATTTATTTTGCAGATCCTGGTAAACCTTGCCAAAGGGGTTTAAATGAAAATAATAATGGTATTTTAAGAAGATATTTACCAAAATCTACAGATCTATCTTCATATAAACAAAAAGATTTAAATTTTATAGCATTTCAAATTAATTCTACACCCAGAAAATCACTCTCTTATAAAAGACCAATAGATTTAATACAATTATTTTAAAAAACTGTCCCATTTATATTTACAACTCAGGTAATTATAAAAAACAAAAATCACATCAGAAATTAATTATTGACTCTTAAACATAATAAAATGTTGTTAACTAACAACCTTTTATTATTACTACTTAAATTTTATTATTGCTAAAATCATCAATTCCTTTTTTAATAATATTAAATACTTGCTTTGATAATACATCAGTAGATAATTTAATAAATTCACTTGGTTCAATTACCTTATGAAAAATAAGATGAATATCTTTTTTGCCCTTATATTTTCGATCAAAAATTTGATAAGAATTAATAATAGTAACAGGAATAATTGGTACATAAGATTGATATGCCATATTAAAAGCACCTGCTTTAAATTCTTGCATTTCTTGTTGATGACTTCTTGTTCCTTCTGGAAAAATCATCATTGTACGCGGAATTCTAATTAATTCCTTTGCTTCTTGAAAAGTAGTAATGGCTGTGCGTGGATTATTACGATCAATAAATAAAACATCAATTAAAAAAATAAATCTTCGTGCCAAATGGCTTTTTTTTAATTCTTCTTTTGCAATAAAACCTAAAGGCGCATATAAACTATAATCATTTACCGATAATACTAATAATGGATCAAAATTTGATTGATGATTGGCAACCATTACACAACCTTTTCTTTTTGGTCAATTTTCAATGTTATGAACGGTTAATTTAATATTATATAATCATTTAATATAACGCACACGTTTTTTCAATCAAATATATCGTTTTGCTTCAGAAACTAAAATTGGGTCTTTTAATACCTTTCTTGTCATTGAACCTGATTTACTATAAGTTTGTAATAAATAAGGTCAAGTTAAAATTGCTTTTCAAATGTTCATTATTTTTTTTCCTTTCTTTGATAAACATTCGCTACAAATTCTGCAAATTCTTTTGTTTTGATTAATTTAAAATCAGAAAAATTACTAACAGGAAATAAAAGATCACCATTATATAAATTTTTAATGACTGAAACATATAAATAATCAGCATAATCTCATGCCTGCTTATAAATTTCAGCACCACCAATAATACAAATATCTCTTTTTTTATTACCTTGATATTGTTTTAAATATGAAATAATATCATTTGTGAAAGTAATATTATTATCATTTAGAAATTGTTGATAACGTTCTTGATGATTAGTAACAACTATATTGTAACGATTTTTTAGTGGTTTGCCAATACTTTCAAAAGTTTTTGAACCCATTAATACATTTTTATTTAAAGTAATGCTCTGAAAATATTGCATTTCTTCTTTAATTTTTCAGGGCAATTTATTATTAAAACCAATTACCTTTTCTTTGGTCATTGCTCAAACTAAAATTACCATTATACTGCAACCTGACCTCTAATCAACGGATATGGATCATATTGTTCTAATTTAAAATCTTCAAATTTAAAATTAAATAAATTAGTAATATTTTTATTAATAACTAAAATTGGCAATGATTTTGGTTTTCTACTTAATTGTTCATTAATTTGTGAAAAATGATTACTATAAATATGAGCATCACCTAAAGTATGAATAAATTCTCCTAGCTGATAGCCACATATTTGTGCTAACATTATTGTTAATAATGCATAAGAAGCAATATTAAAAGGAACTCCTAAAAAAATATCTGCACTACGTTGATATAATTGACAAGATAATTTTTTATCATCAGAAACGTAAAATTGAATTAAAGTATGACATGGTGGTAGTGCCATATTTTTAATTTCTGCAGGATTTCATGCTGATAAAATGTGTCTTCGTGAAAAAGGATTGTTTTTTAAATTTTCTATTAACTCCTGCAATTGATCAACACCATTAAAATTACGTCATTGTCTACCATAAACAGGTCCTAAATCACCAAATTCAAGAGCAAATTGATGATCAGTTTTAATTTTTTCAACAAATTCTTCTAAAGTTTCGTTTTGATATTTTTTACTTTCCATAAATTTCTTATAAGGTCACTCATTTCAAATTCTAACATTATTTTTAACTAAATATTCAATATTAGTATCACCAGCAATAAATCATAATAACTCATGAACAATAGAAGCAAAATGAACTTTTTTTGTAGTTAATATGGGAAAACCTTTTTGTAAATCAAAACGCATTTGATAACCAAAAGTAGAAACAGTACCAGTGCCTGTTCTATCAGTTTTTTTATATCCTTTTTCTAAAACATATTGACATAAATCTAAATATTGTTTCATAATCATTACCTCTTTCATAAATCAAATTAAATCAATTATATTTTAACAAAAAATATTTTTTTATCTAAGTTTTAATTTTAGTTCCTTACTATATCTTGTCATAAAAAGAGTCTCCTTACTAAGTTAAAACATTGTTTTTTTGCAACTTAGGGGCGACCCTTTCCTATTTAACCGTGAAATTATTGGAGATATAGTGTAGGTACTAAAAAGATGCATCATTGGTACATAAAGCATTTATGCAATCAAATCGCTGTTTAAAAGATATTCCAATATTTCATACTGATCGCGGTAATGAGTTTAATAATAAAACTATTAATAAACTTTTACTAGCATTCAACATTACCCGCTCTTTAAGCAAAAAAGGCTGTCCTTATGACAATGCTGTTGCTAAGGCGAATTTTAAAACTTTCAAAACCGAATTTATTAATAACAAATTTTTACATCATTTATCCAATTAAAACTACAATTATTTGATTATATCATTTGATATAACAACATAAGAATTCATAGCACTCTAAACTACTTAACTCCAATTAATTATCAAAAACAAATGTCTACCAAAAAATAGTCCTAAAAAAGGTTGCCATTCCACAAATTATTCAATCTCATTGTTCATGAGATAAATGACTTCAATGTAAAAAATGATTTCTTAAAGCATCAAAGCTACTTTTACAATCTTTGCATAAATATTTTTGCTTATTATTCTTAAAACCATTTTTTACACATCAATAAGATTTACAATTTGGACATTGAATTCCTTTTTCTTTAAATTTTTTATCAATTGCATCTAATTTTTCTTTTTTCTCAATTTGTTTAATTCTATTTTTAAAATGTCTAATAATTTTTATAAATTCTTCATCTTTTTTGTTTTTTAAAACATCAATTAATTCATTATTAGTCACAAAAAATCACCCCTGATATAAAAATATTACTTTTAATTTTAAATTAAAAGTAATATCAAGATTTTTTGTGAAAATTAAAAGACTTTTCTGATACTACAGCTATTGAAAAATATCTTTGTGCTACTCTAATTGAAATACCTGTTAACAATACAATTGGAGAAGATAAATATTCAATAGTTTTTCAACAACAATTATTTGAACTTATTTCACTTTCTTTTTTAATAAATTTTGGTAAATTTTCATAAATTTCTCCTAAATCATTAAAATATATTCTTACCTTATTTTTATATTTTTGTTCATCACTATTTCAATATTGATTAATGTAATTGGTATAATAACGAATTCTTAAATTAATATTTGCAAGTTCTGCAATAATTTTTTTAGTTTTAGTAATAACTATTTCATTATTATTTTCTATTCCTACCACTAAAGATTCCATATTTTGATTTCTTATACTGGCACTATTATTATTTATTGGACACATTTGTCTTTGCTTCTTTCCTTTTTAAACTTATATTAATAACACGTTTTCTCTATTATGTATAATTAAAATTTTATTGCATAAAGATTGAGAAAAGTTTCCAAAGATTTTTTAAACATATTTTAAAATTAACACAATATTTTCATTTTCTTTTTAAAGAAATATAGGTTTTATTTTGAAATTTTAATATTTATGTTAAATTTTCTATTTATATGTTTCTATATTAATTCAATTCGCTTATATTTCTTGATTTTATTCCAATATCTCTTTTTAATAGAACTATTTAAATTAAAACTAAAAGTTCATAATATATATTTTTTATATATAAAGAAATTATTGTTTTACTTACAAAGAATAATTGAATCAACTAAATTTCATTTTTTCTATCAATATGTAAAAGAAAAACTCCATAAATAATATATTGTAATTTCATTAAATAAAAAATAAGAATATATAACTAGATTTATTTAAAAATAACAATAGACTTGGTGCAAAACTAAGGTAATTCAAAATTATATATTCCTGCTATTAAATTAAATCTTAATGCAAATCTTCGTATTTTATTGCGATATTTTAAACTTAAAATTTTAAAACGTTTTAGTTTAGCAAATACGTGTTCAATTTTAATTCTAATTTTACTTAAAGTTTTATTGTATTCTTTTTGAATTGGTGTTAATTGATTGTATTTACTTTTTTTAAATGGCAAAAATGTATTTTTATGAATATTTTGTATACCTTGATAACCTGAATCAACAAAAACTTGTTTTTCTGGATGAATAAAAGTTTTAGATTTTAGAAGCAATTTAAAATCATGAATGCTTCCAAAACAAAAAGCAGTTGAAATAATTTTTCCATTGGAAATATCAATAATTATTTGGGATTTGAGAGAATGATGTTTCTTTTTACCTGAAAAAAGTAATTTTAGTTTTTTTTAATTCTTTCAATTGGATTTTCAGTAGCATCAATAGCTAACAAATTATTATTAGTACCTTTATTTTTTGTTAAATCTTTTTTTCCAGGTAAATTAAAAATTCCGCTTTTTATTAAAATATTTTCAATTCAAAAAATATTACGAATGCAACTAGTATGACTAATATTATATCTTTTTGCAATAACTCTATAACTACTATAGTCTTTTCAATATTCTAAAGTCATTAATAAACGCTCTTCAATTACAATTTTATTTTTTCTACCACCATAATATTTTTGTTTAGACTCAGCAATTTTTAAAATTTCAAGCATTTTATAAAATGTTTGTGGCTTTATGCCGACTAAACTATAAAATTCTTGATTATCTTTATATTTTTTCAACATAATAACTATCACCTTTAATATTAATAATAATCGTTAAATTGTTAAAATTAAAGGTTTTGCACCAAGTCTATTGAAGTCATTTATCTCATGAACAATGAGATTGAATAATTTGATTGTCATTGTTAGGTCAATCTGCTTATACTATTTCTCAATTTGCTAAAATTTCAAAAACATCAGCATGATTTAATCGTCAAAAATTTATGAAATCATCACAATTAGCAAAAAAACAAAAACCATTCACAAAATTAAAAGGTAGAATTGAAATTGATGAAACTTTTATCAAAGAAATTCATAAAGGAAATTTCAAAAATCCAGATGATCCAAGAAAAAAATGAATTAGACTTGGTGCAAAACTAAGGTAATTCAAAATTATATATTCCTGCTATTAAATTAAATCTTAATGCAAATCTTCGTATTTTATTGCGATATTTTAAACTTAAAATTTTAAAACGTTTTAGTTTAGCAAATACGTGTTCAATTTTAATTCTAATTTTACTTAAAGTTTTATTGTATTCTTTTTGAATTGGTGTTAATTGATTGTATTTACTTTTTTTAAATGGCAAAAATGTATTTTTATGAATATTTTGTATACCTTGATAACCTGAATCAACAAAAACTTGTTTTTCTGGATGAATAAAAGTTTTAGATTTTAGAAGCAATTTAAAATCATGAATGCTTCCAAAACAAAAAGCAGTTGAAATAATTTTTCCATTGGAAATATCAATAATTATTTGGGATTTGAGAGAATGATGTTTCTTTTTACCTGAAAAAAGTAATTTTAGTTTTTTTTAATTCTTTCAATTGGAGTTTCAGTAGCATCAATAGCTAACAAATTATTATTAGTACCTTTATTTTTTGTTAAATCTTTTTTTCCAGGTAAATTAAAAATTCCGCTTTTTATTAAAATATTTTCAATTCAAAAAATATTACGAATGCAACTAGTATGACTAATATTATATCTTTTTGCAATAACTCTATAACTACTATAGTCTTTTCAATATTCTAAAGTCATTAATAAACGCTCTTCAATTACAATTTTATTTTTTCTACCACCATAATATTTTTGTTTAGACTCAGCAATTTTTAAAATTTCAAGCATTTTATAAAATGTTTGTGGCTTTATGCCGACTAAACTATAAAATTCTTGATCATCTTTATATTTTTTCAACATAATAACTATCACCTTTAATATTAATAATAATCGTTAAATTGTTAAAATTAAAGGTTTTGCACCAAGTCTATTGAAGTCATTTATCTCATGAACAATGAGATTGAATAATTTGATTGTCATTGTTAGGTCAATCTGCTTATACTATTTCTCAATTTGCTAAAATTTCAAAAACATCAGCATGATTTAATCGTCAAAAATTTATGAAATCATCACAATTAGCAAAAAAACAAAAACCATTCACAAAATTAAAAGGTAGAATTGAAATTGATGAAACTTTTATCAAAGAAATTCATAAAGGAAATTTCAAAAATACAGATGATCCAAGAAAAAAATGAATTGAAGAAAATGCTAAAGATTTAAACTGTTGTATTGAAATGGCAATTGATGAAAATAAAAATATTTATGCTCAAACAACAAATACTAAAAGATTAACAAAAAAATGAGTACAAGAAAATTTAACATCTAAGCTTATCGAAGAAAAATCAATTATAGTTTGTGATATGCAAATACTATATGATACAGTAGCTAAACAAACAAAATGTACTCTCAAGAAATTTAAATCAAAAGAAAATAAAGAATTAAATTATAAAAATTTAAGTAATATCAGTAAAATACAATCAAGTTTAAAAGAATTTATTACTCATTATCATGGCATTGGATTTACCAATATTCAAAATTACCTCAATTTATGAAAATTTAAATACCAACATTATAAAATATCACCTTATGCAAAATCTGAAGCATTATATTTCAGTTTGTAAAAAAAATAAATCCCAAAATTAAATAAAATAAAATTTTAGGCCAGGTTGATGATTTTTTTTATTTCATCAAGAGTTTTTTTGAAAATTAAAAGATAGATCTGTAGATTTTGGTAAATATCTTCTTAAAATACCATTATTATTTTCATTTAAACCCCTTTGGCAAGGTTTACCAGGATCTGCAAAATAAATTTTGACATTACAAATTTTTTCGATTAATCTTCATTTACTAAATTCTTTACCACGATCAAAAGTAATGGTTTTAACTTTTCCTTTTTGTAACTTTGAAATAAATTTTATTATACTTTTCGTAATATTTTCTGATTTATGATTTTTAGTTACTAAAGGAATTGTGGTTTTTGATCATATATCAGCCAAAGTAATAATAGAACTTTTATGATCTTTGCCAATGATAGTATCACCTTCTAAATGACCAAATTCTTGTATATTTTTAATATTAGGAATGATTAAATTTCTTTCATGAATAGACTTACAATTATTAATTTTGCCCCCAGTTTCTTTTTGTTTGTGAGATTTATTTTTGCCTTTTCTCAATAAGTTATTTTCATCAAAACCCATTCGATTTGTTTTAAACATGTTATATAAAGTTTTTGTTGAAATACTTTTTATTTTATTTTCCTTTAAAAAGTTAGCAATTATATCAAGAGCATACTTTTTAGTAATTAACAAATGATTAATACTATTAATTTCTGTTAAAGTTAAAATTATTAATTTTCTGCCTGCATTTTGTTTATTTTTTTGAAATTGATTCAATATTTCTAATGGCAATAAGTTTTTATTTAATAATCTACAAACTCTATGTACAGTTGATTTACTATAATCAACAATTTTTGCTATTTTACGAATCGAAAATCCATAATTTTTATATTCTTTTATTGCTATTATTGATTCAATACTCAGATACTTATACATTGCGCTAATTCCTTTCTTTTCTTAATTATAGAACTAACACAATTTAATTTTTATATAAGTGTCCTTTTTAATTTTACAATTAAAGAATTATAAACAAAAAAACAAAGTTAAAAGAATACTTTCTTCAAATGATTTTAGTCAAATCATAAGAACGAAAAAAGAATTAAAAATAAAACTAAGAAAATATTTTAAAGAAATATTTATTAGAGATGTTGATATAAATTTATTTAAAAAATTTCTAAAATCAGAAAGTGGAGTTAATAAAAAACCAACAAAAATTGCCTGAAATTTTTTTATAATTTTGACAAGTTCAATATTAATAAATAAATCCGAAGGAAGAGTTTCTGAAGCAATTAAAAGTATTAAAAATACTTTTGATGAAATAAAAAAAATCATCAACCTGGCCTAAAATTTGATTTTATTTAATTTTGGGATTTATTTTTTTTACAAACTGAAATATAATGCTTCAGATTTTGCATAAGGTGATATTTTATAATGTTGGTATTTAAATTTTCATAAATTGAGGTAATTTTGAATATTGGTAAATCCAATGCCATGATAATGAGTAATAAATTCTTTTAAACTGGATTGTATTTTACTGATATTACTTAAATTTTTATAATAGACTTGGTGCAAAACCTTTAATTTTAACAATTTAACGATTATTATTAATATTAAAGGTGATAGTTATTATGTTGAAAAAATATAAAGATGATCAATAATTTTATAGTTTAGTCGGCATAAAGCCACAAACGTTTTATAAAATGCTTGAAATTTTAAAAATTGCTGAGTCTAAACAAAAATATTATGGTGGTAGAAAAAATAAAATTGTAATTGAAGAGCGTTTATTAATGACTTTAGAATATTGAAAAGACTATAGTAGTTATAGAGTTATTGCAAAAAGATATAATATTAGTCATACTAGTTGCATTCGTAATATTTTTTGAATTGAAAATATTTTAATAAAAAGCGGAATTTTTAATTTACCTGGAAAAAAAGATTTAACAAAAAATAAAGGTACTAATAATAATTTGTTAGCTATTGATGCTACTGAAACTCCAATTGAAAGAATTAAAAAAAACTAAAATTACTTTTTTCAGGTAAAAAGAAACATCATTCTCTCAAATCCCAAATAATTATTGATATTTCCAATGGAAAAATTATTTCAACCGCTTTTTGTTTTGGAAGCATTCATGATTTTAAATTGCTTCTAAAATCTAAAACTTTTATTCATCCAGAAAAACAAGTTTTTGTTGATTCAGGTTATCAAGGTATACAAAATATTCATAAAAATACATTTTTGCCATTTAAAAAAAGTAAATACAATCAATTAACACCAATTCAAAAAGAATACAATAAAACTTTAAGTAAAATTAGAATTAAAATTGAACACGTATTTGCTAAACTAAAACGTTTTAAAATTTTAAGTTTAAAATATCGCAATAAAATACGAAGATTTGCATTAAGATTTAATTTAATAGCAGGAATATATAATTTTGAATTACCTTAGTTTTGCACCAAGTCTATTATAGAACTAACACAATTTAATTTTTATATAAGTGTACTTTTTAATTTTACAATTAAAGATTTTTAAAAATATAATAACCATTATATCGTTCATAAAATTCACAAGATATTAATTCATTTTCATTTCTAGTAATATTTGGAATATTTTTAATATATTTTAAAATATCACTACCTTTAACACTTTCAATATCTTTTGTTATTGATTTTTTACCTAATTTATAATAAAAATCTTCAATTATTTTTAATGCTATTTTTTTATTTTTTTCATCAATAATAGTATCTTTAATTGGAAATCATGTTTCATATTCACCAATTTCTAATAACATACCTTTAGTTGTTTCTTTAATTTTATTTTTAATATCTAAATTAACATTAATCATTACAAATCCTTTCTATGTATAAGCCTTATCACCTACAGTGATAAAAGGCTTATATACTACTAACTACTTACTATACGTAAGGCTTATGCTACTGTAAGTAGCATAAGCCTTGGAGGGTAGGGGTTCTAGGGGAAGGGAACCAAAAAATATCCAGTTGTAAAAGAGCAACACAAAAATTACTATTTGCAAATTCCTATACAATAGCTTTTATAATTTTTATTAAATTTGGAATAATTAATTACTTTAATAAAGTATAGGTTTAATAAAATAATTAATTATAATTGTTTAACAATTAAAAAATGAGAGTATTATCTCTCATTTAACTTCTTTTTAAATCTAACCATTAACTTTATACGCCCTTTAAAGTTGTCTTTTATTTAAAGAAAATTAAATTATAACTATTAACTTTACTCACCCATACAATTATTTTAAAAAACTGTCCCATTTATATTTACAACTCAGGCTTTTAATTCATACATTTGATTATTATAACTAAGATATAAGTCATTAATAAATGATTTAAGTACAATTACATCAGTTATAGGCTGTATATATTGAATTTTGTTATTTTTATAAGGAAAATATTTTTTTACCATAATATGTTATAGTTGAACCACTATCTGTTTTTCTTTTAGAAAATCTTGAAAGATAAATATTTATTTCTTCTTGTGTAGGAGCTTTAACCATAGCAGATTTATTATCATCAATAGGAAAGTCAAACTGTTTATTAAAAACGTTTATGTACATTTTAAGAAATTGATTAGCTTCATCTAATGTTTTAATTTTATTAAGTCGTAATTCACTAATTAATCGACTTTGAAGTGTTCCAAATAAACGTTCAATTCTACCTTTGGCTTGTGGAATTGAAGTTCTCATTATTTCAACGCCCAAATCATTACAGCATTTTTGGAATTGAGTATAAGTGTCATTTTCTGTGTTTATTTTACCTGAATCAATTTTTTTCTTATATCCAAAAACTGTTCTATTATCAGTATAAAATATTTTTGGTATTCCATAATTAGTTAAAATTTGATAAAAAACATTATAATAACCATCTAATGTTTCTTGATTATCAAATCATAGTCCGACAATGCTTCCTGTAGCATCATCAATTGCAGCATGTAAAAATGCTTTTGGTTTATCGTTACTAAATCAATGATGATTACTGGCATCCATTTGAATTAATTCACCAAAATTTGTTCTACGATTTCTTGTAGGATGTAAAATATTTTTCTTATTCTTATGTCTTTTGGGTGAAATTATTTTTTCTTTAATTAATATAGTATAAAGAGTGCTATATAAAATTTTAATTTTTTCTTCATTAGACTTGGTGCAAAACTAAGGTAATTCAAAATTATATATTCCTGCTATTAAATTAAATCTTAATGCAAATCTTCGTATTTTATTGCGATATTTTAAACTTAAAATTTTAAAACGTTTTAGTTTAGCAAATACGTGTTCAATTTTAATTCTAATTTTACTTAAAGTTTTATTGTATTCTTTTTGAATTGGTGTTAATTTATTGTATTTACTTTTTTTAAATGGCAAAAATGTATTTTTATGAATATTTTGTATACCTTGATAACCTGAATCAACAAAAACTTGTTTTTCTGGATGAATAAAAGTTTTAGATTTTAGAAGCAATTTAAAATCATGAATGCTTCCAAAACAAAAAGCAGTTGAAATAATTTTTCCATTGGAAATATCAATAATTATTTGGGATTTGAGAGAATGATGTTTCTTTTTACCTGAAAAAAGTAATTTTAGTTTTTTTTAATTCTTTCAATTGGAGTTTCAGTAGCATCAATAGCTAACAAATTATTATTAGTACCTTTATTTTTTGTTAAATCTTTTTTTCCAGGTAAATTAAAAATTCCGCTTTTTATTAAAATATTTTCAATTCAAAAAATATTACGAATGCAACTAGTATGACTAATATTATATATTTTTGCAATCACTCTATAACTACTATAGTCTTTTCAATATTCTAAAGTCATTAATAAACGCTCTTCAATTACAATTTTATTTTTTCTACCACTATAATATTTTTGTTTAGACTCAGCAATTTTTAAAATTTCAAGCATTTTATAAAATGTTTGTGGCTTTATGCCGACTAAACTATAAAATTCTTGATCATCTTTATATTTTTTCAACATAATAACTATCACCTTTAATATTAATAATAATCGTTAAATTGTTAAAATTAAAGGTTTTGCACCAAGTCTATTAAATAAAAATATTTTTATTGTATATTTATTATCTTGATAATGTTTTATGATTATAAATTTTATTATAAAGTCCTAATTTTATTAGGACTTTATGTTGTAAAAAATAAATAAACAATGATATTATGATTTAAATTATTTTTTCTGTTTTGTTTATTGTTAGAATATATTTTTCATTTTTACATGATAATAGGAAATAAAAAAAATAGTATATTAATAAAACCGGAGATAAATTAATATTTTAGTACAAATTATCTCGAACCAACAATTATTAGTAGTATAATGAAAAGGTATGTTCATTCATTATTTTAAAAATTAGTATAATTAAAAGTGTAACTGCAATTAACTAAAATATTTAGGAGGAAAATTTAAATGTGAGTTGAGAAATTTGATAATTCCCAAAAAGAAATTTTTCAAATATTAAATGAAAAAGGAGTAATTAATCCTAATTTTGTTGATTATTTAAAAAAATTTGATAGTAAGGTTTTATTAAAAGCATATGAAAACATGTGTTTTTCACGAATACAAGAACAAATGCAAATGGAATTAAACTATGAAAAAGATGAAAAAGGACAAGTTAAATTAGTAAATGGAATTCCAAAAGTAATCGGAAAAGTTATTAACTTTTTATCTTCAAAAGGTCAAGAAGGTGTTGAAGTTGCTTATGCTAGTTGCTTACGTCCAGGTATTGATTGATTAGTACCAGCTTATCGTAATAATGCAGCATGAATTACTGCTGGATATCCGGTTGAAAAAGTAATTCAATATTGATTAGGAAATGAAATGGGAAGTCAAATGCCGAAAGGTGTTAATATTTTACCAGTTAATATTCCAATTGCTACTCAATATTCACATGCAACAGGTATTGCTTTTGCTGAAAAATATAAAAAAGATAAAGGAATTGTTATTACTACGATTGGTGATGGTGGTACTTCTGAAGGTGAGTTTTCTGAAGCAATTAATTTTGCTGCTATCCATAAATTAGCTGTTGTTTTCTTTGTTGAAAATAATCAGTGATCATTAGATACACCAACTGCTAAAGCAACAATGAGTCCAACTTTTGCACAAAAAGGAACAGCATTTGGTGTACCTAATATTCGTGTTGATGGTAATGATTTTTTTGCTGTTTATTATGCTACACAAGAAGCAATTGAAAGAGCAAAAAAAGGTAATGGTCCTTCATTAATTGAAGCTGTTACTTATCGTCAAAATGCGCATTCTGCTTTTGATATTAAAAAAGATTATTTTTCTGCTGAAGATTATAAAATTGAACAAGAATGATTAAAAAAAGATCCAATCGATCGTATTAGAGAATATTTAAAATCAATTAAACTTTGAGATGACAACAAACAAGCAGAATTAGATAAACAAATTACTAAAAAGGTTAATGATGCAATTACTTGAGCATTAAAAAATGAAAGTGTTTCAATTGATGAAATATTTGATTATACATATGAAAAATTAACACCACCATTAATAGAACAAAAAGCAGAAGCAAAAGCTTTCTTCAATGAAGGAGAGAAAAAATAATTATGAAAAGAAATAATGTGCAAGCTATTACTTTAGCCTTAGAATTAGCAATGAAAAAAAATCCTAATGTTGTTGTTTATGGTGAAGATGCCGGTAATGTTGGTGGTGTTTTTCGAGCAACTAAAGGTTTACAAGCAAAATTTGGCGTTAATCGTTGTTTTGATGCACCAATTGCTGAAGCAGTTATTGCTGGTAGTGCCGTTGGAATGGCAATTAATGGTTTAAATCCAATTATTGAAATGCAATTTTCAGGATTTGCTTTCCCTGCTTTTCAACAATTGTTATGTCATGCTGCACGAATGAGAAATCGTTCTCGTGGTAGATTCACTTGTCCAATGGTAGTACGTATGCCTTCATATGATTGAAATAATGGTAATAATGGTGCTTTGGAGCATCATTCAGAAGCAATTGAAGCTTTATTTTGTCATATTCCAGGTTTAAAAGTAGTTATGACTTCAAAACCTAATGATACTAAAAAATTATTATTGGCAGCAATTGAAAGTCCAGATCCTGTTATTGTTTTAGAATGTTTAGGAACTTATTTCAATAGTTATACTAGCAATAATTATACATATGATATTAGAGAAGAAGTTAGTGATGCTTATGAAGTGGCTGTTCTTGGTAAAGCTAAAGTTCTTAAAGAATATAAGGCTGAAGAAAAACCTGATTTAACGATTGTAACTTATGGTTCAAAAGTTTATGATTGTGAAGCTGCTGTTAAAATTTTAGAAGAAAAAGAAAATTTTAAAATTGAATTAATTGATTTACAAACATTAAAACCATGAGATGAAGAAACAGTTGTTAATTCTGTTAAAAAAACAGGAAGATTATTAGTTGTTTCAGAAGCGGTTCGTTCATTTTCAGTTGCCTCAGAAATTATTACCGTTGTTAATGAAAAGTGTTTTGAATATTTAGAATGTCCTCCAACAAGATTAACGGGTTATGATATTACTGTTCCACTGTCTAAAGGTGAAAAATGATTTATAGTTAGTCCAGATAAAATTATGGAAAAAGTTAAACTAATGATGAATTATCCAGTTTAGTTAGTTGTTTAAAGAAAGGAAAGTGAAAAGATGGAATTGAAGTTTAAAGATATGGATGGAATCGATGAAGTTACTGTAACTCAAATTCATGTTAAAGTTGGAGATAATGTAAAAAAAGGTGATAATGTTGTTGATATCGAAGCAGATAAAGCTTCAGATAGTATTAAAGCCGAAGCAGATGGTAAAGTTTCTAAGATTCTTGTTAAAGAAGGAGATAGTATTAAGTCAGGTGCTGTTATTGTTGAGTTTGGTGGGACAATTAGTGATAATAAAAGTCCTTCATCAACAAATTCTTCACCAAAATCTGAATCAGTTGCTAGTACATCTACAGTATCACCAGTTGAATTACCAAAACAAAATGTGCAACCTATTCAACAAACGGGTAAAGTATTAGCAACACCATTAGCACGTAGAATGGCTCGTGACTTAGGTGTTGATATGGGAACAATTAAAGGAACTGGTCCTCGTGGTAGAATTTTAAAAGATGATTTATTAAATGCCAAGAATGGTGGTACAACAACTAGTGCTACTGCATCAACAACACCTATTAATTCAATATCTTCAGTTTCTGCTACAACTATTAGTTCACAAGGTATTAATGTTACTAAAATCGAAAGTTTTGGTAATGTTGAACATTTACCATTATCAGGAATTCGTAAGGCTGTTGCTAATCAAATGTCATTATCAGTTTATACAGCACCACATGTTAGTTTAATGATTAATGTTGATGCTGAAAACTTAGTACAATTACGTGCAACTTTAAAAGAACCAGCGGAAAAAGATCCAGATGGTAGTGCTAAATTAACATTTATGCCATTCTTTGTAAAGGCTGTTGCTAAAGCGTTAAAAGAAGAACGATTTAAATTACTTAATTCAACTTTGAACATGGCTAATAATGAAATTCTTGTTAAAAAATATTATAACATTGGTATGGCAGCTGATACTGAAAAGGGTTTAGTAGTTCCTGTTATTAAAAATGCTGATCAACTTTCATTATTTGAAATAGCAAGACAAGTTAATTCATTGGGTGATAAAGCTCGTAAGGGGCTATTAAAAGGTGATGAAATGCAAGGTGGATCATTTACTATTACTAATTTTGGTTCAGCAGGAATTGAAATGGGAACACCAGTTATTAATTATCCAGAAGTAGCAATTCTGGGTCTAGGAATGATGCAAAAAAAACTAATTATTGCTGATGGTAAAATTGTTGAACATAAGTTCTTTCCATTATCACTTTCAATTGATCATCGTGTTATTGATGGTGCACCTGCTGGTTATTTCCTTTCTCGACTTAAAGAGTTATTAGAAAATCCAACATTAATTTTAGCTTAAGGAGAAAATGTAAAAGATGTCTAACTATGATTTTGATTTAATAATTATCGGAGCGGGTCCTGGTGGTTATGTAACAGCGGCTCGAGCAGCAAAGATGGGTTTAAAAACTGCAATTGTTGAAAAAGATAACTGAGGTGGAGTCTGTTTAAATGTTGGATGTATTCCTACTAAGACGTTACTAAAGGGCGCAAAAGTTTTTCATTATATTGAAAATGCTGATAAATATGGTGTTGCTATTAAAGATAAAAAAAATATTGAAATTAATTGAAAAGTAATGCAAGATCGTAAAGCTGGTGTTGTTAAAGGTTTAACTGGTGGTGTTGGCTTTTTAATGAAATCTAATAAAGTTGAACAATTATTAGGAACTGGAAGTGCTATTGATAAAAATACGATTTTAGTGAAAGCTAAAGACGGTAAAGAAAAGAAATATACTACTAAATATATGATAATTGCTACCGGTTCAAAAGTAAAAATGTTTGATAATCCTAATGGTCCACAAGGTTTAAGTGAAAAAGATTTAAAAACAAACCAAACATTATTAACTTCGACTGAAATTCTTTCTTTAAAAGAAGTTCCAAAAATACTAACTATTATTGGTGGTGGTGTTATTGGAATTGAGTTTGCTTGTTTATTTAGTACACTTGGTACTAAAGTTACTATTATTGAATATTTAGATCGTATTTTAGCATTACTAGATGAAGATATTAGTACAACTTTAACTAAAATTCTTGAAAAAAATGGTGTTAATATTATTACTGGTCATAGTGTTAATGAATTAAAGGATAAAACTTTAACTTATTATGCTGCAACCGATAAAGAACATAAAAAACCATTAACAGTAACTAGCGACTATTGTTTATTAAGTACTGGAAGAACGCCAATTACTGAAGGTTTTACTAATTTGGGAATTCAAATTAAGCCTAATCAAGCATTTGCCGTAAATAATAAATTGGAAGTTTTAGATGCTAACAATAATGTTATTGATAATATATATGTAATTGGAGATGCTAATGGTCAAAGAATGCTTGCTCACGTTGCGTCAAAACAAGGATTAGCAGCACTTAATAATATTTTAGTTAAAGAAGGTAGAACGGATGCTGATAATCAGCCATTGAAAGAGCAAGAAGTAGATTATAATAAAATGCCTAGTTGTATTTATTCATTCCCTGAAGTGGCAAGTGTTGGTTTAACTGAAACTGAATGTAAATCTTTAGGTAAAGAATATTTGATGAAGAAAATACCATTTACTATTAATGGTAAGGCATTGGCTGATGGTGAGACTGATGGTTTTGTTAAAATAATTATTGATAAAAAATATGGAGAAATCCTAGGTGCTCATATTTTATGTTCAACGGCTACTGATATAATTGCTGAAATTGTTAATATTATGCAAACGGAAGGTACTATTTTTGAATTAGCCTCTTCTTGTCATCCACATCCAACAATGTCAGAAGTAGTTATGGATGTTGCACAAGATTTAGAATTAGAATGATACAAAGTTAATAAAAAATAGAAAATAATAAAAATGTACCTAAAAATTTTTAGGTACATTTTTATTGTAAAATTAATATAATATTGATTAAAAAGTATTGCTTCTTCTTTTTTTATCAAAAAAATAATTAGTGGTATTACTGTTAATTTCTTTTTGTAAATATTTATTTCATAGACTTGGTGCAAAACTAAGGTAATTCAAAATTATATATTCCTGCTATTAAATTAAATCTTAATGCAAATCTTCGTATTTTATTGCGATATTTTAAACTTAAAATTTTAAAACGTTTTAGTTTAGCAAATACGTGTTCAATTTTAATTCTAATTTTACTTAAAGTTTTATTGCATTCTTTTTGAATTGGTGTTAATTGATTGTATTTACTTTTTTTAAATGGCAAAAATGTATTTTTATGAATATTTTGTATACCTTGATAACCTGAATCAACAAACACTTGTTTTTCTGGATGAATAAAAGTTTTAGATTTTAGAAGCAATTTAAAATCATGAATGCTTCCAAAACAAAAAGCAGTTGAAATAATTTTTCCATTGGAAATATCAATAATTATTTGGGATTTGAGAGAATGATGTTTCTTTTTACCTGAAAAAAGTAATTTTAGTTTTTTTTAATTCTTTCAATTGGAGTTTCAGTAGCATCAATAGCTAACAAATTATTATTAGTACCTTTATTTTTTGTTAAATCTTTTTTTCCAGGTAAATTAAAAATTCCGCTTTTTATTAAAATATTTTCAATTCAAAAAATATTACGAATGCAACTATTATGACTAATATTATATCTTTTTGCAATAACTCTATAACTACTATAGTCTTTTCAATATTCTAAAGTCATTAATAAACGCTCTTCAATTACAATTTTATTTTTTCTACCACCATAATATTTTTGTTTAGACTCAGCAATTTTTAAAATTTCAAGCATTTTATAAAATGTTTGTGGCTTTATGCCGACTAAACTATAAAATTCTTGATCATCTTTATATTTTTTCAACATAATAACTATCACCTTTAATATTAATAATAATCGTTAAATTGTTAAAATTAAAGGTTTTGCACCAAGTCTCATGTAGTTATTTGTTCAAATTGTATATTTTCTAAATTTTCATTACATAAATTATTATTTTCTGACGTTCTTTTTTTTAAATAGTGTTTGAAATGTTTTTACTTCATTTTGTTGCATTTCTGTTTTATCTTTATCTTCTAATAATTTGCATATAATAGTATTTTTTTCTGTTCGGCATTTAATAAAAATATTTTCTTTACATTTTACTGCTTGTTCTCAATTTTTATCTTTTTCAATATCAAAATCATATTTATTTGTTGACATTTTATTATTGTTCCTTTCGAGATAAAAAATGTTAATTATGTCACTTTGGATAAAAAACCAATAGTAGTGACAAGTTAATTTTATAATGATATTTAAAAATATTTATATATGATCTATAAATAAAAAAAGTGTAAAAAAATTACTTTAATTTTCTAAGTAAAAAATTAAAGTAATCATTATTTTTAAATAACCTTATTAATTTGATTTTTGGTTTTATATTCAATAAATATTTTTTGAAAAAGAGGATCTGTTAAAACATTATTTAATACTAGTTGTTCATATGTTTCATAGTTGTGATTTCTTTGCACATAATATGTTTCATAAGCAAATAAGTGCATAATCATATTACCAATGGTAGGATTACTTTCTTTATTATTTTTTCAAAGTATTTCTTGTAGTTTAATACCGTGTTTTTTAAATAACATATTCATTGAATGTTTTATTTTATGTGGTCTAGTTAATATTAATTTTTCAATAGCACTACTAATATTAAGACCATTCGCAAATATATCATCTAAACTATGAATAAAATTTCTCAATTGAATTAATTCGAGATCTTCAAATAATTGTTCATTATCTTGCAAATTTTTTTTCATTAATAACATTTTAACATGACTATCATTTTGTTCAATATAAATAGGAATTTTAATCATATTAGTGAAACTTCTAATGATTGGAATTAATTCTTGTTTAAATTGATAGCCTAAATGGTAGTGAATTATAAAAAATAATAATAAAAGATTTTCATATATTTTATTTAAATTCAAAAAGGTAAGTGATTTTTTATGTTCATCTATTGTTTTAATAAATGACTGATGGAATTGAGTGATAATATTAATAATATCTTGTGAAGTATTTTCCAAACATACGTTTTTAAAATTGGTAAGTATAGTTTTTTTATATATAAGATTTGCATTATTAAATTCTTTTAAAGCATTTTTATAATAATCTGTTGTGAATGTTTCTGAAAGTTCTTTTTGTAAACTATTAATTTTTTCTTCATCACAAAGAATAACTGCATCTTGATAGTTTAAAAATAAAACAATTCAATTTATACACATTTTTTTTTGATCAACAGTTAAATTTGTATCAACGAAACATTGGAATAAAGCACCTCCAGTTTCAATGATACACTCATCAGCTGTTTTGTTAATTAACATTATTTGGCACCTAACTTTCTTTTTTGTAGTTTTAATAATTTAATTAAAAAGTGTTTTAAGGTCAACTATCTTCTTTAATATTCTATCATTATAAATGACTTTTTTAAATTTTAGTAAAAATTACCAATTTTAATAATTTTTTAAATAAGTTAAAAAATATTATTAACTTTAAATTCTAAAATGTTATTTTTAAAATTATTTAATGATTTTAAAGTAGGTTACTATTATTATATTTATATAACATCAACATATACTTTAAAATTGAAGTAATGCTCATATGTTATCTCAAATTCTTTATACAAGGGAGTCTAATAATTTTTAAATAAGTATAATTTGTTATGCAAGTTTTTTATAAACTTTTATATTTTTTCTAATTTTTTAAATATTAATTTTATAATCAAAAACTTAGTTAAACACTTATGGGACAAGATGTGATAGTGTGAATCTTGTATTCTTATTCTAACACATAATATTTGAAACTTCTTCTTTTTGGAAATTATTATTAATTGTAATAAAAAAACTTTAGTATTAGCGATAATTATTAATTAAAAGCATTTTTTACTATAAATTAATTATAAAATAGATTATTAAAATTATAGTATTTTGACTTTAATAAGAGTAAAAAAACTAATTAGACTTGGTGCAAAACCTTTAATTTTAACAATTTAACGATTATTATTAATATTAAAGGTGATAGTTATTATGTTGAAAAAATATAAAGATGATCAAGAATTTTATAGTTTAGTCGGCATAAAGCCACAAACATTTTATAAAATGCTTGAAATTTTAAAAATTGCTGAGTCTAAACAAAAATATTATAGTGGTAGAAAAAATAAAATTGTAATTGAAGAGCGTTTATTAATGACTTTAGAATATTGAAAAGACTATAGTAGTTATAGAGTTATTGCAAAAAGATATAATATTATTCATACTAGTTGCATTCGTAATATTTTTTGAATTGAAAATATTTTAATAAAAAGCGGAATTTTTAATTTACCTGGAAAAAAAGATTTAACAAAAAATAAAGGTACTAATAATAATTTGTTAGCTATTGATGCTACTGAAACTCCAATTGAAAGAATTAAAAAAAACTAAAATTACTTTTTTCAGGTAAAAAGAAACATCATTCTCTCAAATCCCAAATAATTATTGATATTTCCAATGGAAAAATTATTTCAACTGCTTTTTGTTTTGGAAGAATTCATGATTTTAAATTGCTTCTAAAATCTAAAACTTTTATTCATCCAGAAAAACAAGTTTTTGTTTATTAAGGTTATCAAGGTATACAAAATATTCATAAAAATACATTTTTGCCATTTAACAAAAGTCAATACAATCAATTAACACCAATTCAAAAAGAATACAATAAAACTTTAAGTAAAATTAGAATTAAAATTGAACACGTATTTGCTAAACTAAAACGTTTTAAAATTTTAAGTTTAAAATATCGCAATAAAATACGAAGATTTGCATTAAGATTTAATTTAATAGCAGGAATATATAATTTTGAATTACCTTGGTTTTGCACCAAGTCTATTTTATGAAAAATAAATAAATTTTGTAAAACAAAAAATAATATGTACAATATAATTATTAAGTTTAATATAAGTTTTTAACCCATTGCTTTTTTTAAGTAAATGGGTTTATTAATAAAAAAAATAAGAGGTAAAGAAGAATGGTAAATGATTTAGTTAATATAAATAAGTTTATAAAAAGTTTAAATACAAATAATATTAATAGTATAGATTTGATGCAACAATATTATTATCATGAAATAAGAAAAAATATAGAAATATATAATGAATTAATTGAAAAATTAGACAATATTTTTTCATTATTTAATATAACTATAGAGCAAGAACAAAAATATAACAATTTTTTTATTTTTTTAAAAGAAGAAATAATAAAAACTAAGAAAAAATATCAGGAAAATTATAAATATGAAATAGAACAAATTGCCAAAATTTTAGATCAAAATCAACAGACTATTGATAATTATTTAGTAGTCAATAATAAATATAGTATTATTATTGCAAGTTTAAATAATAAAAAAATTACTAAATGAAAAAATATTTTTTTAAAAATTATTACTTTTGGTTTTTGAGATTGAAATAAAAAAATAACAGTTCAACAAGAAGAATTAAAAAATTATAAAATTAATAATGAAGAATTGATAAAAGGGAAAGAATTAGAAAATGAAAAACTAAAACAAGAAAAAACTACTATTTTGATTGAAAAACTAAAGAAAAATATGTTTGAAATAACTAGTGTTCTTGCAGAAGTTGACATTTTAGAAGAAGAATTTAAAAAAATGCTCAGTGAAAAAACTAATAATGAACCTGAATGTGAAATTGCAGAGGAAGCAATTGAAGTACTAAGTAAAAAAAGAAGTTCATTTTGTTCACAAGATAGTGGTTTTGATTCAAATGCAAGTAGCGATAGTGAAGAATCTTCTTATCCAGAAAAATTAAATCCATTTATTAATGATGATGACGTAAGTTCTCAATCAACCACTATTTTTAGTAAACCAATTTTGCCAAAAATGTAAATAGATAAATATAATTATTAAAATAATTGTTAATTTTAATAATTAAATATTAATAAATAAATTACGGACTTCTCCCCACATGTACTTGTGGAGGAAACAATGAAATTGAATGAGTTCAACAATATATTTCAAACAGAAAAAGATTGTTTGAAATATATAGCAAGTTTGAATGAAAACAAATGTATGAGGTGTTCTTGAACAAATTTGAATACTTCTGATTTAAGAAGAATAAGATGTTTGAAATGTCATCAAACATTTAGTATTCTTCATGACACCATTTTTTACAAGTCACAAACACCTTTGACATCTTGGTTTTATCTCATCTTTAGATGAATAAACACCAAACATTGAATTCCATCAACTGATGTTGCAAAAGAATTGGGAGTAACTTTGAAAACTGCTTGAAGAATGGGTCATAAAATCCGAAGTGCAATTGCAAAACAAGAACCTCAATTCATTGTTGAGGGCATAGTGCAAATGGATGAAATGTATCTTTCACATATGGGTTTTAAAAAACAAGGAAGATCATTAAAAAATAAAACTTTGATTGTTGGGATTTATGAAAAAACAACCAATAATTTAATTGTGAAAGTGTTGAAAAATGCAAATCAAAAAAATCTTTTGCAATTTGCAAGAAACCACATTTCTTCAAAGTGTGATGTACATACTGATTCTTGAAAAGGATATCGCCATTTTAAATCAGTTTTCACTAAGCATGAAACAGTTAACCATCAAGATGGCTATGTTTCAAAAACTGGTGTAAACATAAACCAGATTGAATCGGCATGAAAGCACATCAGACGAACATTTAAAACACATATCAAAGTTGAAAAACATCATGTTCATTTATACGCAAAAGAATCGGCATATAAATTCAACAATATACCTAGTTTTGAAACTGTAATTTTGTGTTTGATTTAAATACATGCGGGGATAATTTCCTAGGTAGGCTTTTATCTCCATTTATGTGATAAAATTTAAAAATAGTACATAAATGGAGAAAAGCCATAAATTATTTAAATACTTACATCAGTAAGTGTTTTTAATAGAAAAACTTATTTATTTAGAAAAAATATGTAACTTAGTAAAAATAAAGAAATTATTATTTTAAAATCTTTTTATCTGTTAAGAATTTTAACTTGACATCATTATGTGAATAAGATATTATTAAAAAGGTTTATTTGCCACAAATTAATAGAAGGAGGTAATTTATGGTTAAATTACGCTTAATACCAACAGGAAAAAGTAAATCAGTGCAACCTAGTTACAGAATTGTTGCGATTGATGCAAGAACAAAACTTAATGGTAGATATATTGATAAATTAGGTACTTATAATCCAACAAACAAAGAAAAACAAGTAACTATCGATGAAGTAAAAGTATTAAAATTTTTATCAAATGGTGCTCAACCAACAGAAACTGTTCGTAGTTTATTATCAGCAGAAGGAATTATGACTAAATTTCATAATTTAAGACAAGAGAGAAAAAGTAGCAAACCTAAAAAAATAACAAAAAAAGTTACTGTAAAAAATAAAAAAACCGCTACTACTGATTCTATTAAAAAAGAAGAAGCACCCGATACTTAATATTAAAATATGCTACAAGTGATTAATTAATATGTATGTAACATTGTTAGAACGTTTAATTGAACCAATTTTACTTGATAAAATTTGTGAAGTTGAGATTCGCGAATTAGTAGAAAAAAACCACTATGATTTAATATTAATGGTACCAAAATCATTAATATCAGTATTGATTGGTAAAAAAAGGAAATACTATTCGTGCATTATCAACAATTATTGAAAGCAAAGCATATTTAGAAAACAATACTATTAAATTAGTAATTAATGAGTTTTAAGATGAAATATTTAGAATTAGGTACTATTGTTAATACTCATGGTCTTATTGGTGAAGTTAAGGTTTTATGTAATTATTATGGTAATAAATTTTCATGAAAAGAAAAAACAACAGTTTATTTAGAAGAAACTAAACAACTAACACCTTTAATTATTTCAAGAGTAAGAAATCATAAGCAGTTTTTATTATTAACATTTGAAAATTATAATACTATTGAGTTAGTAGAAGGTATGAAAAATAAAAATTTAGTTATTAATACTGAAGAAATAATTAATGACAACTTACCTTGATTTTATGAAGATATTCTAAATTATGAAGCATTTGATGCTAATAATAATGCTTTTTTAGGAAAAGTTATTGCTTTCTTAGATAATAATCATCAAGGTTTATGAGAAATAAAAATGACTAATAAAAAAACCTTTTTTATTCCTAATAATAAAGTATTTATTAATAAAATTAATAAAGAAGAACAAAAAGTTTATTTTAATATTATTGAAGGATTAATTAATAATGACTAAAAACCAATTCACAATTATAACTTTATTTCCCAACGCTTTTAATGATTTTATGCAAACATCAATCATCAAACGAGCTATTACTAAAAAACAAATTAGTATTGATATTATTGATATTAGAAGTTTTGCTAATAATAAACACCAACAAGTTGATGATGCTCCTTATGGTGGTGGCGATGGTATGGTTTTACAAGCAATGCCAGTAATTGATGCTATTAATAGCGTAAAACTTAAATTTCCTGAGGCTAAAACAATTTTACTTAGTCCACAAGGTCAACAATGAAATCAACAATTAGCTTATAAATATAGTCAAAAAAATATTAATTATATTTTAGTTTGTGGTCATTACGAAGGTATTGATGAACGCATTATGTCTTATATTGATGAAGAGATTTCAATTGGTGATTATGTATTAACTGGTGGTGAATTACCAGCAATGGTTATTATTGATTGTATTACTAGGTTAATTCCTAATGTTATTCAACATCAATCTCATCTTAATGATTCTTTTAATAACTCGTTATTGGATTATCCAACATATACAAGACCAGAAGAAGTACTAGGTATGAAAGTTCCAGAAGTTTTAATTGGTGGTCACCATGAAAAGATAGCAGAATATCGTCATCAACAAGCATTAATTAATACTTATAAAAAAAGAATTGATTTATTTAAAAAATATCAATTATCTGCGAAAGATAAAATAATAATTGAAGAATATAAATCTTCACTTAAAAAAAATAAAAGAAAGGAGAAATAAAACATGCAAAATGCAATTATTAAATTAGTTAGCGAAAGTCAACTAAATCATAATCTTCCTAATTTTAAATCCGGAGATACAATCCAGGTTTTTTCTAAAATTAAAGAAGAAAAAAAAGAACGTATTCAAATGTTTGAAGGAGTAGTTATTGCTCGCAAAGGTTCAGGAATTACGCAAAATGTTATTGTTCGTAAAACTGTTGGTGGTAAAGGTGTCGAAAAAACATTTGCTTTACATTCACCATTAATTGATAAAATTAATGTTATTCGTAAGGGTAAAGTAAGAAGAGCACGTATTTTCTACTTACGTAAATTAAGCGGTAAAGCTGCTAGAATTAAAGAAATTAAAACAGTAAAACCCGTTAAATAATAATTAAACCATCGTTATTAAAATCAATGGTGGTTTTCTAAATTGATATAAAATAATAATAAAATGTATTAAAGGAGTTAAAAAAATGTCTAATGAAAGTACCCATAATCAAATTCATTGATTCCCTGGTCATATGATGAAAGCCATTAAAGCAATTGAAACTAAGTTACCAATTATTGATGTTGCAATTGAAGTTTTAGATGCACGAGCACCATTAGCAACAAAAAGTACTTTATTAGATCGTTTATTAGAGAAAAAAATAAGAATTATTGTTCTTAACAAAGTTGATTTAGCAGATGATAATTTTACTAAAGAATGAGTTACTTTTTTTGAAAATCAAGGTTTTTCTGTTTTATTGGCAAAATCATTAACTACAAAAATGAAACCGCAGTTGTTAAATTTAATTACTAAATTAATGGAACAGCAAATGGAAAAAGAATTGGCAAAAGGTATTGTTAATCCAAAAATTAAGGTATTAATTATGGGATTACCAAATACGGGTAAATCAACATTTATTAATAATTTATTGCAACGTAAAGTAACACAAACTGCTAATATACCTGGTGTTACTAGAGGTCAACAATGAATTAAATTAAATCCAACGATTGATTTGTTAGATAGTCCTGGTATTTTACCACCAAAAATAAATGATCAAAAAGTAGTAATGATTTTAGCTTTAATTAAAGCAATTCCTGTTAAACATTTATTTTTAGAAGAAATGGCTAATTTTGCTTTAACCTTTTTACTTGAGAATTATTATGAAAGATTAGTAAAATATTATAATATTAATTTTGAAATTAAAAATATTAATGATGAAACATTATTTCTTTATTTTAAGAAATTAGCACAAAAATATCATTTAAAATTGGCTAATGATGAAGATAATACTCATCGTGCCATGAATTTATTTATTAATGATTTACAAGTAGGGAAACTAGGATTAATTTCATTTGAAATACCACCTAAGATTTTAAAACATGAAAAGTAGTTTACGATACGAAATTGATAATTATTCATCAGGAACATTAATTGCTGGTTTTGATGAAGTGGGAAGGGGAGCTATTGCAGGACCAATTGTTGTTGCAAGCGTTATTCTTAAACCAAACTTTAATCATCCTTTAATTAAAGATTCAAAACAATTATCAGCAAAACAACGAATAGCAATGTATCAAATTATAATTGATAATGCACTAACAGTTGCTGTTAGTATTAAAAGTCATCAATTTGTTAATATTCACAATCCTAAGCAGACTAGTATTTTAGGAATGATAGAAGCATTTAATAAATTAAAAATAGTACCTGATGTGTGTTTAGTTGATTTTGAAAAACCGCAATTTCCTAATTTTCTAGGAAAAGTTGAAGCAATAGTTAAAGGTGATCAAAAATCACTTAATATTGCTAGCGCTTCGATTATTGCTAAAGTAGTAAGAGATAAAATTATTTTAATTTTCAAAAAAACTCTTGATGAAATAAAAAAAATCATCAACCTGGCCTAAAATTTGATTTTATTTAATTTTGGGATTTATTTTTTTTACAAACTGAAATATAATGCTTCAGATTTTGCATAAGGTGATATTTTATAATGTTGGTATTTAAATTTTCATAAATTGAGGTAATTTTGAATATTGGTAAATCCAATGCCATGATAATGAGTAATAAATTCTTTTAAACTTGATTGTATTTTACTGATATTACTTAAATTTTTATAATTTAATTCTTTATTTTCTGTTGATTTAAATTTCTTGAGAGTACATTTTGTTTGTTTAGCTACTGTATCATATAGTATTTGCATATCACAAACTATAATTGATTTTTCTTCGATAAGCTTAGATGTTAAATTTTCTTGTACTCATTTTTTTGTTAATCTTTTAGTATTTGTTGTTTGAGCATAAATATTTTTATTTTCATCAATTGCCATTTCAATACAACAGTTTAAATCTTTAGCATTTTCTTCAATTCATTTTTTTCTTGGATCATCTGGATTTTTGAAATTTCCTTTATGAATTTCTTTGATAAAAGTTTCATCAATTTCAATTCTACCTTTTAATTTTGTGAATGGTTTTTGTGTTTTTGCTAATTGTGATGATTTCATAAATTTTTGACGATTAAATCATGCTGATGTTTTTGAAATTTTAGCAAATTGAGAAATAGTATAAGCAAATTGACCTAACAATGACAATCAAATTATTCAATCTCATTGTTCATGAGATAAATGACTTCAATAGACTTGGTGCAAAACTAAGGTAATTCAAAATTATATATTCCTGCTATTAAATTAAATCTTAATGCAAATCTTCGTATTTTATTGCGATATTTTAAACTTAAAATTTTAAAACGTTTTAGTTTAGCAAATACGTGTTCAATTTTAATTCTAATTTTACTTAAAGTTTTATTGTATTCTTTTTGAATTGGTGTTAATTGATTGTATTTACTTTTTTTAAATGGCAAAAATGTATTTTTATGAATATTTTGTATACCTTAATAACCTGAATCAACAAAAACTTGTTTTTCTGGATGAATAAAAGTTTTAGATTTTAGAAGCAATTTAAAATAATGAATGCTTCCAAAACAAAAAGCAGTTGAAATAATTTTTCCATTGGAAATATCAATAATTATTTGGGATTTGAGAGAATGATGTTTCTTTTTACCTGAAAAAATTCATTTTAGTTTTTTTTAATTCTTTCAATTGGATTTTCAGTAGCATCAATAGCTAACAAATTATTATTAGTACCTTTATTTTTTGTTAAATCTTTTTTTCCAGGTAAATTAAAAATTCCGCTTTTTGTTAAAATATTTTCAATTCAAAAAATATTACGAATGCAACTAGTATGACTAATATTATATCTTTTTGCAATAACTCTATAACTACTATAGTCTTTTCAATATTCTAAAGTCATTAATAAACGCTCTTCAATTACAATTTTATTTTTTCTACCACCATAATATTTTTGTTTAGACTCAGCAATTTTTAAAATTTCAAGCATTTTATAAAATGTTTGTGGCTTTATGCCGACTAAACTATAAAATTCTTGATCATCTTTATATTTTTTCAACATAATAACTATCACCTTTAATATTAATAATAATCGTTAAATTGTTAAAATTAAAGGTTTTGCACCAAGTCTATTATAAAAATTTAAGTAATATCAGTAAAATACAATCAAGTTTAAAAGAATTTATTACTCATTATCATGGCATTGGATTTACCAATATTCAAAATTACCTCAATTTATGAAAATTTAAATACCAACATTATAAAATATCACCTTATGCAAAATCTGAAGCATTATATTTCAGTTTGTAAAAAAAATAAATCCCAAAATTAAATAAAATCAAATTTTAGGCCGGGTTGATGATTTTTTTTATTTCATCAAGAGTTTTTTTTGAAAATTAAAAGATCTATCTTCATATAAACAAAAAGATTTAAATTTTATAGCATTTCAAATTAATTCTACACCCAGAAAATCGCTCTCTTATAAAAGACCAATAGATTTAATACAATTATTTTAAAAAACTGTCCCATTTATATTTACAACTCAGGTTTAAATAAAAAACTTGGATTAAAATATTTCATTTTAACACCCCTTTCAAAATAATAATTAATAAAAATATATCTAAAATTATGTATTTATTTTAACATTTTTTTATTTTTCTTAGGATATTTGCTTTTATAATGCTTTGATAATAATAAACATGGTATATAATTTAAAGCAAGATTACTATACTTTTGTAAATTAAATTTAAATGTATATTATAGTTTTATCGCTATAATTACTAGGTTTATTTTTGGTTTGTATTTTAGATAATAGAAATTTATTTAATAATCATTTATTAATAAAAATTAAGTTTAAATTTAATTAAAAATAATAAAAAAAGTATCAATTTTTACCACAAGTGTAAATTTGATACTTAATTAAAATAATTTTATTTTATTTAAAACATTAAATCAGAAAATGGAAAACAAGATTTAAATAGGGTAATATATTTAATAGTTTTTTGTTCACTATAATTTAATTCTGTATTTAATGTCATTAATTGTTTACGAAATTTTTCATAAAACATTGTTCAAAATAATCAACGCATAGTAATAATAAGTAAGCTAAGGAAAATAAAAATTGCTAAGATTTCCTTGTTAATATTATTATTTTGAACTGGAATGTAATATAATAAAGCACAAATAATAGTAATAATAACACCATTTATAAAAAATAAATTAATAATTGGTAGAGCTAAATTACTTCATTTTTGAGAATTATTTTTTCACTTAATAACAAGTACACTACTTAAAGTTTGATATTTATTTCAAGTAGTAGTTTCATTAAAATCACGACTTTTTAATTTTAAAGTATTTTTTTTAAAATTATAGTTAAGATATTTAAAAGTAAATTTACTTTTAACTATTTGACAATTAATATTTTCATTGGATAATGCTTGTTGATAGCTAGGTTTTAATTTAGTATCATTTTTTTTACTTTTTAAAATAATAATTAATCAAAAAATAAATTGGAAGAATTGAAATATTAAAACCATCGTAATTAAAAATAAACTAATAAGAATAAAAACACTTGTTGTTTGATCTTGAGTAATCATATATTTTCACTATTTATTTTCTATAGCATTAATACCAGGTAAATCCTTACCTTCTAGATATTCTAATGAAGCACCTCCACCAGTTGAAATATGGCTAAATTTATTTTCATATCCAAATTTAACTGCTGCTGCTGCACTATCACCACCACCAATTAGTGTAAATGCACCTTTTAATTGTGAAATAGTTTTACAAATATTTTTGGTTCCATTAACAAAGTTACTCATTTCAAAAACTCCTAATGGTCCATTTCAAAAAACAGTTTTAGCATTAATTAAAGTATTTTCAAATAATTTAATTGTTTTTGGACCAATATCCATTCCTTCATATCCATCATCAATGTTTTCATTATTAGTAATTTTACCTTTGATATCCTTAAATTCCGGAGCAATTACAAAGTCAATAGGTAGTATTAATTTTTCTTTTCCTAATTCAATAATTTCTTTAGCGATATCAATTTTATCTTTTTCTAATAATGAATCACCAATTTTATAATTCAATGCTTTCATAAAAGTATAAGCCATACCGCCACCAACAAGAACTTTATCAGCTTTTGTTAATAATTGTTTGATAACATCAATTTTATCTGATACTTTAGCACCACCAAGTACTGCTATAAAAGGATGTTCTGGATTAACGGTGATTTTATTAAGCATCGTTAATTCTTTTTCAATTAATAAACCAACACAACTATTTTTGATATTAGTAGCAATACCAACGTTAGATGCATGAGCACGGTGTGCAGTACCAAAAGCATCATTAACAAATACATCACCTAAATTTGCTCAATATTTACCTAATTCAGGATTATTAGTAGATTCTTTATTACCATTTAAATCTTCAAAACGAGTATTTTCTATTAAAAGTAATTCTTTGTTTTTAAGATTATTAATAGTTGTTTCAAGATTTGTACCACGAGTTTCATTAATGAATATTACATTTTCTTTTAAGATTTCACTTAGTCTTTTTGCAACGGGCGCTAAAGTATTCTTCTCTTTATCAGCTTCAGATTTAATTCTTCCAAGATGTGATAACAGGATTATTTTTGCATCTTGATTTTGTAAATACTTAATAGTTTCGATGCTTGCTTTTATTCTTGTATCATCGGTAATTTTACCATTTTCTAATGGTACATTGAAGTCAAAACGAACAATAACTTTTTTATTTTTAAAATCAAGATCCTTTAATGTTTTTTTATTCATATAATTTTCATCTCCTTTTTTCATATTATAATTTTAATATATTTTTAAAGCTATTAATAAAAATGCATCTTGTAATTGGTAAGATGCATTTTTGTAGTTTAATATTTTAATTAAACTATTTAAAAATTATTTTAGCTTTGCTAAGTGTATTACTGTTCTTACTAATTGCGATACATATGACATTTCATTATCATATCAAGCAAAAACTTTAACAATTTGTTTGCCTTCAACTTCAATAACTTTTGTTAATGTTGCATCAAAAATTGAACCAAAACTTGAACCAATAATATCAGTTGAAACAATTGGATCTTCATTATAAGCAAATGATTCGCTACTATGTTTTTTCATTGCTGCATTAACTTGTTCAACAGTAACATTTTTCTTTAATTCAATTGTTAAATCAACAATTGAACCAGTAATAATCGGAACACGCATTGCTGAACCATCTAGTTTTCCTTTAACAGAAGGGATAACTAAACCAATAGCTGCAGCAGCACCTGTAGCTGCAGGAACAATATTAGACATAGCACTACGTCCTCTTCTAAAATCTGAATGTTCTAAGTCTAGTAAACGTTGGTCATTAGTTGCAGCATGAACTGTTGTCATTCATCCCTTAATAATTCCAAATTCTGATTCTAGAGCATGAACAACAGGAGCAAGACAATTAGTAGTACATGAAGCACCAGAAATAATATTATCAGTACTTTTTAGAATATCATGGTTAACATTATAAACAATAGTTTTTAAGTCTCCTTTAGCGGGTGCTGAAATCACAACTTTTTTAGCTCCAGCATCAATATGTGCTTGTGCTAATTCTTTTGTTGTAAAACGTCCAGTTGCTTCAATTACGATATCAACATCATTGGATTTTCATGGTAATGCTTTTGGGTCTTTTTCTTGACAAACTTTAATTATTTTACCATCAACATTAATAGTATTTTTTGATTTGTCTGCTTTGATTTTTCCATGTTTTCAAGTTCTATGTGCTGAATCATATTGTAATAGATATGCTAGAGCTTCTACATTTCCTAAATCATTGATAGCAACAATATCAATTTCTTTTTTGTCAAATAATTGACGAAAGGCAAGGCGGCCAATGCGCCCAAATCCATTAATTGCAATTTTAATTGCCATTATTAAGTCACTCCTTTTATGTGTTTGTTTTTTATATTGATTAATGACTAGGTATATTATAAACAAATATTGTTAATATTTGTCATAAAATATGGATTTATTTATAAAACATTTATTTTATTAGTAAATTATTTCCTTTATTTTAATTATAGTTTTCATTATTTTATTTTTTTATGAAATTTATATTGGTATATATTAGACTTGGTGCAAAACCTTTAATTTTAACAATTTAACGATTATTATTAATATTAAAGGTGATAGTTATTATGTTGAAAAAATATAAAGATGATCAAGAATTTTATAGTTTAGTCGGCATAAAGCCACAAACATTTTATAAAATGCTTGAAATTTTAAAAATTGCTGAGTCTAAACAAAAATATTATGGTGGTAGAAAAAATAAAATTGTAATTGAAGAGCGTTTATTAATGACTTTAGAATATTGAAAAGACTATAGTAGTTATAGAGTTATTGCAAAAAGATATAATATTAGTCATACTAGTTGCATTCGTAATATTTTTGGAATTGAAAATATTTTAATAAAAAGCGGAATTTTTAATTTACCTGGAAAAAAAGATTTAACAAAAAATAAAGGTACTAATAATAATTTGTTAGCTATTGATGCTACTGAAACTCCAATTGAAAGAATTAAAAAAAACTAAAATTACTTTTTTCAGGTAAAAAGAAACATCATTCTCTCAAATCCCAAATAATTATTGATATTTCCAATGGAAAAATTATTTCAACTGCTTTTTGTTTTGGAAGCATTCATGATTTTAAATTGCTTCTAAAATCTAAAACTTTTATTCATCCAGAAAAACAAGTTTTTGTTGATTCAGGTTATCAAGGTATACAAAATATTCATAAAAATACATTTTTGCCATTTAAAAAAAGTAAATACAATCAATTAACACCAATTCAAAAAGAATACAATAAAACTTTAAGTAAAATTAGAATTAAAATTGAACACGTATTTGCTAAACTAAAACGTTTTAAAATTTTAAGTTTAAAATATCGCAATAAAATACGAAGATTTGCATTAAGATTTAATTTAATAGCAGGAATATATAATTTTGAATTACCTTAG